>JAYFSB010000005.1:0-20758 GCA_040946865.1 Burkholderia sp. | reverse complement strand
CCAGGACGACCGACAACAAACCAGGACAACTTCGTTCATGATCGATTCGCTTCGCAGGCTTGACGACATCACGAATGCAGACACTTGATCAGCATTGCCAATACCACTGCCGACGCCGCCGTCACTTCGTTCGGCATGATCCTGAATCGCATCGACGCCCAGCGCCGTCTTTCCATGACCTATGATCAGGGACGGGAGATGGCCAGGCATGAGCAGCTCTGCGAGACCACCGACATCAAGGTCTACTTCGCTGATCCGCATAGCCCTTGGCAACGCTGGCGCAACGAGGACCCCAACGGGCTGCTGCGCCAGGACATGCCCAAGGGTACGGATCTGGCCGTGTTCTCCCAGGCTGAATTCGACGACATCGCCTGGCAGATGAACATCCACCCGCGCAAGAGCTTGGGCTGGACGTGTCCGGTCAACTGTTCATACCCGAATCGTTCGATGTTCGTCAGCATCATTATGACATCGTTGCCTTGGGGGATGCCCTTCGGGCACAACTGGCTTCTGTTGCACTTTAACCCTGAAACCGTCACTCGATAATAGTTGCTCAGCGCGCAGAAAACGGGTTAAAATATCACTCTTGAAGTGGATTCGCGGGAAAGAAAACTAGCTGTGCTTCCAGCTAGGCCGTAGTGCCGACGTGGTGAAATTGGTAGACACGCTATCTTGAGGGGGTAGTAGCGAAAGCTATGCGAGTTCGAGTCTCGCCGTCGGCACCAAGATTCCGCAATGCCAGCCAGCCTCCAAACGGCTGGCATTTTTCATTCAGGCGCCAGTTTGCGTTGTCCCTGTCCCCGGATAGCGTGTAGTCCGAAATGATCCTTTGTTCGGAAGGTGATATGCTCCGGAACGATAAGAACTCACCGATAGAGAATTGCCTTGAACCTCGCCGCCTATTACCCCGTCTTGCTGTTCCTCATCGTGGGTGTTAGTTTGGGAGTGACATTGGTCAGCATCGGCAAGGTCCTTGGTCCCAACAAGCCCAACAGCGAAAAGAACTCACCATACGAGTGCGGTTTTGAGGCCTTCGAGGACGCGCGCATGAAATTCGACGTGCGCTACTACCTTGTCGCCATCCTATTCATCATCTTCGATCTCGAAACCGCTTTCTTGTTTCCATGGGGTGTCGCCTTCCGTTACATCGGCTGGCCCGGCTTCATGGCCATGATGATCTTCCTGCTCGAATTTCTGTTCGGCTTCGCCTACATCTGGAAAAAAGGCGGCCTCGACTGGGAGTAACAGGCGGATTTGATACTGGTTTACGTGAGGCGGCCACTCTCCGCCGCCTGTCAGGAGTGGAAAACAATGAGTATCGCAGGGGTCTTGAAAGAAGGGTTTGTTACCACCACGGCAGACAAACTGATTAACTGGACGCGCACCGGTTCGCTGTGGCCGATGACGTTCGGTCTCGCATGCTGCGCGGTCGAAATGATGCACGCGGGCGCGGCCCGCTACGATCTCGACCGGTTCGGCGTGGTGTTCCGTCCGAGTCCGCGCCAGTCCGACGTGATGATCGTCGCTGGCACGCTCTGCAACAAGATGGCACCGGCGCTGCGCCGCGTTTACGAGCAGATGGCCGAGCCCCGCTGGGTGATCTCGATGGGGTCGTGTGCCAATGGCGGCGGCTATTATCACTATTCCTATTCGGTCGTGCGCGGCTGCGATCGTATCGTGCCCGTCGACGTCTACGTGCCAGGGTGTCCGCCGACTGCCGAGGCGCTCGTCTATGGCGTGATTCAGCTACAAGCGAAGATCCGCCGAACCAGCACCATCGCCCGTCAATAAAGTTCCGAGTCCCCACAAAATATGGCCAGAAAAATCGAGACCCTGAAAGCTACCCTCGAGGCCGCGTTTGGCGAGCGCGTGGTCAGCCTGACCGAAGCGATCGGCGAGCTGACCCTAGTCGCGCGCGCGCGCGACTATGTCGAGGTGGCTACCCTGCTGCGCGACGACCGCAAGCTCGGCTTCGAACAGCTGATCGACCTCTGCGGCGTCGACTATCAAACCTACGGTGACGGGGCCTACGACGGCCCCCGCTTCGCGGTGGTGCTGCAACTGCTGTCGATCACCAACAACTGGCGCCTGCGCCTGCGCGTGTTCGCGCCTGACGATGACCTGCCGATCCTGGCCTCGATGGTTGAGATCTGGAGCTCAGCGAACTGGTACGAGCGCGAGGCATTCGACCTGTTCGGCATCGTCTTCGAAGGCCACTCGGACCTGCGTCGTATCCTCACCGACTACGGCTTCATCGGCCATCCGTTCCGCAAGGATTTCCCGCTCTCGGGTTACGTCGAAATGCGTTACGACCCGGAAGAAAAGCGCGTCGTCTACCAGCCAGTGACGATCGAGCCTCGAGAAATCACGCCGCGTGTGATTCGCGAGGATCGCTACAGCGGCCTGAGACATTGAGAGGGCGGGCATGGCTGACATCAAGAACTACACGCTCAACTTCGGTCCCCAGCACCCGGCCGCGCACGGTGTGCTGCGTCTCGTGCTCGAGCTCGACGGCGAGGTGATCCAGCGCGCCGACCCGCACATCGGCCTGCTGCACCGGGCCACCGAGAAGCTCGCCGAGAATAAGACCTTCATCCAGTCGGTGCCCTACATGGACCGACTCGACTACGTGTCAATGATGGTCAATGAACACGGCTACGTGCTCGCGATCGAGAAACTGCTTGGTATCGAAGTGCCGGAGCGCGCCAAATACATCCGCGTTTTGTTCGACGAAATTACCCGCGTGCTGAACCACCTGATGTGGATTGGCTCGCACGGTCTCGACGTCGGCGCGATGGCGGTGTTCCTCTACGCGTTCCGCGAGCGCGAGGACCTGATGGACGTCTACGAGGCGGTATCAGGCGCGCGCATGCACGCGGCCTACTACCGGCCGGGTGGTGTCTACCGCGATCTCCCTGACGTTATGCCACAATACAAGGCGTCGAAGATCCGCAATGCCAAGGCTCTCGAGAAGATGAACGAGGCACGCCAGGGCTCGGTGCTCGATTTCATCGACGATTTCTTCACGCGTTTCCCGAAATGCGTCGACGAATATGAAGTCCTGCTGACCGACAACCGGATCTGGAAGCAGCGCCTGGTCGGGATCGGCGTAGTGAGCCCCGAGCGAGCGCTGCAGCTCGGCCTGACGGGCGCGATGCTGCGCGGTTCCGGCGTCGAGTGGGACTTGCGCAAGAAGCAGCCCTACGAGGTCTACGACAAGCTCGACTTCGACATCCCGGTCGGCGTGAACGGCGATTGCTACGACCGTTACCTGGTTCGGGTCGAGGAAATGCGTCAGTCCTGCCGCATCGTGAAACAGTGTATTGAGTGGCTGCGGAAGAACCCGGGGCCAGTGATGACCGACAATCACAAGGTTGCGCCGCCAAAACGTGTCGACATGAAGCTGAACATGGAGGACCTGATTCACCATTTCAAGCTGTTCACCGAAGGTTTTCATGTGCCAGAAGGCGAAACCTATGCAGCGGTGGAACATCCGAAGGGTGAATTCGGCATCTACCTCGTGTCCGACGGCGCGAACAAGCCCTACCGGCTCAAGATTCGTGCGCCCGGTTACGCGCATCTCTCCGCGCTCAATGAAATGGCGCGCGGCCACATGATTGCCGACGCGGTCACGATCATCGGTACGCAGGACATCGTGTTCGGTGAAATCGACCGTTGATTGTCACTCCGGCCACGTCGAGCGGACGGCGAGCAGTAAGTCTTCGCGCTGCGCGCTGTGCTGGTGCGCATTCGCGGGCAGTTAATAGTGAGCGCCAGATCTGCCGTCGTCCCGCATCCCCGCGGCAGGTTGTTCGTTCGGTAGGAATTGAAAGAGTCGTGTCTAAAAATGATCTCAGCTGAAGGCCTGAAAGAAATCGATCGCGTGATTGCGAAATATCCCGTCGATCAGAAACAGTCTGCTGTGATGTCGACCCTGGCCGTCGCTCAGGACGAGCACGGCTGGCTGTCGCCCGAATTGATGCAGTTCGTCGCGGATTATCTCGGCATGCCGGCCGTCGCGGTGCAGGAGGTCGCGACGTTCTACACGATGTACGAACTGAAGCCGATCGGGAAGTACAAGCTCACGCTCTGCACAAATCTCCCGTGTCAGCTCGGGCCGCATGGCGGTGCCGAGGCCACGGCCGACTATCTGAAGCAGAAGCTCGGTATCGATTTCGGCGAAACCACGTCCGACGGCAAGTTCTCGCTGAAGGAAGGCGAATGTTTCGGTACCTGCGGCGACGCGCCGGTGCTGCTGCTCAACAATCACAAGATGTGCAGCTTCATGAGCCGAAAGAAGATCGACCAGCTTCTTGAGGAGCTTTCGAAATGACGTCCCTCCACGATCGTCATATCAAACCGCTGATCCTTGCCAACCTGAACGGCGAGAACTGGTGCCTCGAAGGCTACGTCGCGCGCGGCGGCTACAAGCAGCTGCGCCGCATCATCGAAGAAAAGCTCCCCCCTGAGCAGGTGATTGCCGACGTAAAGGTCTCGGGCTTGCGCGGCCGCGGCGGCGCGGGTTTCCCGACCGGCCTGAAGTGGAGCTTCATGCCACGCCAGTTTCCTGGTCAGAAGTACCTGGTCTGCAACTCGGACGAGGGCGAGCCGGGTACTTTCAAGGATCGCGACATCCTGCGTTGGAATCCGCACTCGGTGATCGAGGGCATGGCGATCGGTGCCTATGCGATGGGCATCACGGCCGGCTACAACTACATCCACGGTGAAATCTTCGAGGTCTATCGACGCTTCGAGGAAGCCCTGGAAGAGGCGCGCGCGGCCGGTTATCTCGGCAACAACATCCTGGGTTCGGAATTCTCGTTCCAGCTGCATGCGCATCATGGTTATGGTGCCTATGTGTGCGGCGAGGAAACCGCGCTGCTCGAATCGCTCGAGGGCAAGAAAGGCCAGCCGCGCTTCAAGCCGCCGTTCCCAGCGAGCTTCGGCGTCTACGGTAAGCCGACCACCATCAACAACGCGGAAACCTTCGCGGCCGTGCCGTTCCTGCTGACGGTCGGCCCACAGGCCTACCTCGAGATCGGCAAGCCGAACAACGGCGGTACCAAGATCTATTCGGTGTCGGGCGACGTCGAGCGTCCCGGGAACTACGAGGTGCCACTCGGCACGCCATTCGCGGCGCTGCTCGAGCTGGCCGGCGGGATGCGCGGCGGCCACAAGCTGAAGGCTGTGATTCCGGGCGGTTCGTCGGCACCGGTGATTCCCGGCGAGATGATGATGCAGACCGACATGGACTACGACTCGATAGCGAAGGCGGGTTCGATGCTTGGCTCGGGCGCAGTGATTGTGATGGACGAGACGCGCTGCATGGTGCGTTCGCTGATGCGCCTGTCGTACTTCTACCATGAGGAATCGTGCGGCCAGTGCACGCCCTGCCGCGAAGGCACGGGCTGGCTCTATCGCGTCGTGAAGCGCATCGAGAATGGCGAGGGCCGCGTCGAGGACCTGGACCTGCTGAACTCGGTGACCGAGAATATCAGGGGCCGGACCATCTGCGCGTTCGGCGACGCGGCGGCCATGCCGGTGCGCGGCATGCTGAAGCACTACTGGGACGAGTTCGCGTATCACGTCGAGCACAAGCATTGCATGGTCGGCGAGCATTCGCACGGCAGCGTCGCCGCGGCGGCCTGAAGTGAAACCCGATTGCGGAACATCAGCGCCCCGGCGAGCGAGAGCTAAAGGCTAAGGACCATACATCATCATGGTTGAACTTGAGATAGACGGGAAGACGGTCGAGGTGCCCGAAGGCAGCATGGTGATCCAGGCTGCGCACAAGGCAGACAAGTATATTCCCCACTTCTGTTACCACAAAAAGCTGTCGGTTGCGGCGAACTGCCGCATGTGTCTTGTTGACGTCGAGAAGATGCCGAAGGCCGTGCCTGCCTGCGCGACGCCGGTGTCGGCTGGGATGATCGTGCGCAGGCACTCGGAAAAGGCGGTCAAGGCGCAGCAGGCCGTGATGGAATTCTTGCTGATCAACCATCCGCTCGACTGCCCGATCTGCGACCAGGGCGGCGAATGCCAGCTGCAGGATCTGGCGGTCGGCTACGGCAAGTCGGCCTCACGCTACCGCGAGGAAAAGCGTGTGGTGTTTCACAAGAACGTCGGCTCGCTGATCTCGATGGAAGAGATGTCGCGCTGCATCCACTGCACGCGCTGCGTGCGCTTCGGCGAGGAAGTGGCCGGGGTTATGGAGTTCGGCATGCTGGGACGCGGCGAGCACTCGGAAATCACCACCTTCGTCGGCAAGACCGTCGATTCCGAGCTGTCCGGTAACATGATCGATCTGTGCCCGGTCGGCGCACTGACGAGCAAGCCATTCCGCTTCAGCGCCCGCACCTGGGAGCTGTCGCGCCGCAAGTCGGTCAGCCCGCATGATTCGGTGGGCGCGAACCTGATCGTGCAGGTCAAGAACAACCGCGTGATGCGCGTGCTGCCGCTCGAGAACGAAGCCGTCAACGAGTGCTGGATCTCCGACAAGGATCGTTTTTCCTACGAAGGCCTCAACAGTGAGGACCGCTTGACTAAGCCGATGCTGAAGCAGGGCGGCGAGTGGATTGAGACCGACTGGCAGACCGCGCTCGAATACGTCGCGAAGGGCCTCAAGGGAATCGCGGTCGATCATGGTGCCAATGCACTGGCCGTGCTCGCGAGCCCGCACAGCACGGTCGAGGAACTGTTCCTGGTCAAGCAGCTGGCTCACGAGCTGAAAGTGCCGAACGTCGATTTCCGCCTGCGTCAGATCGATTTCTTGGCACCGGTATCAGGCGTGCCGTGGCTCGGCATACCGATCGCCGAGCTGACCAATGTCGATATCGCCTTCGTGGTCGGTTCGACGCTGCGCCGCGATCATCCGCTGTTCGCTGCGCGCCTGCGCCAGGCCGCCAAGGCCGGTGCCCAGGTCTACCTGCTGCATGCCACGGGCGATGACGCCATGATTCCGACCGCGAAGCGCATCGTCGCCGCGCCGTCGGCCTGGCTCGACACGCTGGCCGGCATTGCCGCCGCGGTCGCGCAGGCGAGTGGCACCGCCTTGCCGGCATCGCTGGCAGACGTCGAGCCCTCGGTCGAGGCGCAGCGCCTGGCCAAGGCGCTCGCCATCGGCGAACGCCGCGTGGTGCTGCTCGGCAACGGCGTGGTCCAGCATCCACAGTTCGCGCAGCTCCATGTCGTCGCGCAATGGATCGCCGAACACAGCGGTGCCGCGCTCGGTTTCCTGACCGAAGCAGCCAATACGGTTGGCGCGCACCTGGTCGGTGCCCTGCCGGGCGAAGGCGGCCTGAATGCGCGCGAAGTGTTCGCGCAGCCGCGCAAGGGCTACCTGCTGCTCAACGTTGAACCAGAGTTCGACACGGCCGATCCGATCGTCGTACGCGCCGCGCTCGAGCAGGCCGAAATGGTGGTGGTGATGTCGCCGTTTAAGATCGGTGTCGAGTACGCTGACGTGCTGCTGCCGATCGCGCCGTTCACCGAAACGGCCGGCACCTATGTCAACGCGGAAGGTCGTGCCCAGTCGTTCAACGGCGTGGTGCGTCCGCTCGGCGATACGCGTCCGGGCTGGAAGGTGCTGCGCGTACTGGGCAGCCTGCTTGGCCTGCCGAACTTCGAATACGAAACCTCCGATGAAGTGCGGCTCGCCGCGCTCGGCGATGGCGATCAATCCTCGCGCCTGTCGAACGCTGCCGCTGCGCAGCCGGCCCGCGCGGCCCAGGCCGCATCCCCAAACGGCGGTTTTGAACGCCTGGCCGACGTGCCGATCTATCACGCCGATCCGCTTTCGCGCCGTGCCAGCGCGCTACACCTGACGGTGGCGGCTAAGGAGGCGCACTCGGCAGGCCTGCCGAGTGCGCTGTTCGACCGCCTCGGCTTGAACAACGGCGATGCGGTGCGCATCAGCCAGGGCGGCCGCTCGGTGCAACTGCCGGCGGTGCGTGATGCTAATCTGGCCGAAACGGTGGTCCGCGTGTCGGCTGCCACGCCCGCCGGTGCGGCACTCGGCGGCCTGTCCGGTGAACTCGTGGTGGAGAAGGCCTAAATGAGCTTGTTCGATGCAATCAATTTGGGTGGTGCCGAGCTGCCCGGCGCGGCATTGCCAACGACCGTCTGGGCGCTCGTGCGGATCCTGGTGGTCTGCGTGGTGCTTCTGCTCAGCGTCGCCTACCTGATTCTCTGGGAGCGCAAGCTGATCGGCTGGATGCACGTGCGTCTCGGTCCGAATCGCGTCGGTCCCGTCGGCCTGCTGCAGCCGATCGCCGACGTGCTGAAGCTGCTGCTCAAGGAAGTGATCCAGCCGAGCGCGGCCAGCCGCTGGCTCTACCTGATCGCGCCGGTCATGACGGTGGTGCCGGCCTTCGCGGTCTGGGCGGTGATTCCGTTCCAGGCCGGCGCGGTGCTCGCCAACATCAACGCCGGCCTGCTCTACGCGATGGCGATCTCGTCGATCGGCGTCTACGCGGTGATCCTGGCGGGCTGGGCGTCGAACTCGAAGTACGCGTTCTTCGGTGCAATGCGCGCGGCCGCGCAGATGGTGTCCTACGAAATCTCGATGGGCTTCGCACTGGTACTGGTGCTGATAACGGCCGGCAGCCTGAATTTTTCGGACATCGTGGTCTCGCAGCAGCACGGCTACTTCGCGCACCACGGCATTAACTTCATGTCCTGGAACTGGTTGCCGCTGCTGCCGGTGTTCGTGATCTACTTCATCTCGGGCATCGCGGAAACAAACCGCCACCCGTTCGACGTGGTGGAAGGCGAATCGGAAATCGTGGCCGGCCACATGATCGATTACTCGGGGATGGGCTTCGCGTTGTTCTTCCTCGCCGAGTACATCAATATGATCGTGATCTCGGCGTTGGCGGCGACGCTGTTCCTGGGCGGCTGGGACGCGCCGTTCAGCTTCCTGCACTTTATCCCGGGTGTGGTCTGGCTGGTGTTGAAGATCTTTATGCTGCTGTCGGTCTTCATCTGGGTGCGCGCCACGTTTCCGCGTTTCCGTTACGACCAGATCATGCGCCTGGGCTGGAAGATCTTCCTGCCGGTCTGCGTGATCTGGGTGGTCGTGGTTGGCTTGTGGATGATGTCGCCGTTGAATATCTGGAATTAAGGGTGGATCTCGCCATCATGACAGCAATCCAACAATTCTTTAAGACCTTTTTCTTGACCGAACTGGTGAAGGGGCTCGCGATGACAGGCCGCTACACATTCAAGCGCAAGATCACGGTGCAGTTCCCGGAAGAGAAGACTCCCATCTCGCCGCGTTTTCGCGGGCTGCACGCGCTGCGCCGCTATGAAAACGGTGAAGAGCGCTGCATCGCCTGCAAGCTTTGCGAGGCCGTGTGCCCCGCGATGGCGATCACCATCGAGTCGCAGGTGCGGGCCGACAACACGCGCCGCACCACGCGATACGACATCGACCTGACCAAGTGCATCTTCTGCGGCTTTTGCGAGGAAAGCTGCCCGGTCGATTCGATCGTCGAGACGCAGATTCTCGAGTATCACGGCGAAAAGCGCGGCGACCTGTATTTCACCAAGGAGATGTTGCTCGCGGTGGGCGACCGCTACGAGAAGGACATTGCGGCCGCCAAGGCTGCCGACGCGCCGTATCGTTAATGCAGGACTGGGGGCCGGCCCGAGCCGCCGCGGCAAAACGGTGCGCGGCACGTCGCAGTGCCCGAGAACCGTGCCTGACCAAGGCCTAAACGACGAACCGGTAACCATGGACTTCACAACCGTACTCTTCTACATCTTCTCGCTGCTGCTGGTAATTTCGGGGCTGAAGGTGATCACTGCGCGCAACCCTGTGGCTTCCGCGCTCTTCCTCGTTCTCGTGTTCTTCAACGCGGCCGCGATCTGGATGCTGCTCGAGGCCGAGTTCCTCGCCATCCTGCTGGTGCTCATCTACGTCGGCGCGGTGATGGTGCTGTTCCTATTCGTGGTGATGATGCTCGACATCAATACCGACGTACTGCGCTGCGACTTCCGCCGCTCCGTGCCGATGGCGACGGTGGTGGGCGCGATCATCGTGGCCGAGACCGCGCTGATCCTCTGGCGCGGCTATGGCGCGACCGCATCGCCAGTGCGCGAGATCGCCTCCGGCGCGCTCGCCAACATGACGAACACGCAACTGATCGGCAAGGTGATCTACACCGACTACCTCTTCGCTTTCGAAATCGCCGGCCTGGTGCTGCTGGTCGCGATCATCGCAGCGATCTCGCTGACCTCGGGCCGTGGCAAGGAGCGCAAGCGCCAGCGCGTGTCTGGCCAGGTCAGCGTGCGCCGTCAGGATCGCGTGCGCCTCGTGAAGATGGCGGCCGAGAAGCCGCCGGCACTGGCACTGGAAGCGGCATCTACCGTGGCCACCAAGAGCTGAACGGAGGAGAACCGAATTATGTTGAACCTAACTCTTGCCCATTACCTGGTACTCGGCGCGATCCTGTTCGCGATCAGCATCGTCGGCATCTTCCTGAACCGCCGCAACATCATCGTGATCCTGATGGCGATCGAGCTGATGCTGCTCGCGGTCAATACGAACTTCGTCGCGTTCTCGCATTATCTCGGAGACGTGCACGGACAGATTTTCGTGTTCTTCGTGCTTACGGTTGCAGCGGCGGAAGCGGCAATCGGCCTCGTGATTCTGGTGACGCTGTTCCGCAAACTCGACTCAATCAATGTCGAGGACCTCGACCAGCTCAAGGGCTAATTTCAGGCGAGTCTGCTATGTCGACCATACTCAATAAAACCATGCTGCTGGCGATCTCGTTGGTACCGCTCGCCGGCTCGATCATCGCTGGCCTGTTCGGCAATACCGTCGGCCGCAAGGGCGCGCATTGCGTGACGATCCTCGGCGTTCTGATCTCCTTCGTCCTGTCCTGCCTGGTGTTCCAGCAGGTGCTCGACGGCGCGAGCTTCAACGCCACCGTCTACGAATGGATGCAGGTCGGGCCGCTCAAGCTCGAAGTCGGCTTCCTCGTCGATTCGCTGACCGCGATGATGATGGTCGTCGTCACCTTCGTCTCGCTGATGGTGCACATCTACACGATCGGCTACATGGAAAAGGAGGATGGCTATCAGCGCTTCTTCTCCTACATCTCGTTGTTTACATTTTCGATGCTGATGCTCGTGATGAGCAACAACTTCCTCCAGCTGTTTTTCGGCTGGGAGGCGGTCGGCCTCGTGTCCTACCTGCTGATCGGCTTCTACTATACGCGGGAAAGCGCGATCTACGCCAACATGAAGGCGTTTATCGTCAACCGCGTCGGCGATTTTGGCTTCTTGCTCGGCATTGGTCTTCTGCTGGCCTACGGTGGCTCGATGAACTACGGCGAAGTGTTCGCCAAGAGCAACGTGCTGGCCGCGATGCATTTCCCGGGTGCCGACTGGAGCCTGCTGACGGTGGCCTGCATCTGCCTGTTCATCGGCGCGATGGGCAAGTCGGCGCAGTTTCCGTTGCACGTCTGGTTGCCCGACTCGATGGAAGGCCCGACGCCGATCTCGGCGCTGATCCACGCGGCCACCATGGTGACGGCCGGCGTGTTCATGGTCACGCGCATGTCTCCGTTGTTCGAGTTGTCCGACGCGGGGCTCTCCTTCATCACCGTGATTGGTGCCATCACCGCGTTGTTCATGGGCTTCCTCGGCGTGATTCAGAACGACATCAAGCGCGTGGTCGCGTACTCGACGCTCTCGCAGCTCGGCTACATGACGGTCGCGCTCGGCGTGTCGGCCTACCCGGTCGCCGTGTTCCACCTGATGACGCACGCCTTCTTCAAGGCGCTGCTGTTCCTCGCCGCGGGCTCGGTCATCATCGGCATGCACCACGACCAGGACATTCGTAACATGGGCGGCCTGCGCAAGTACATGCCGATCACCTGGATCACCTCGCTGATCGGTTCGCTCGCGCTGATTGGCACGCCGTTCTTCTCTGGTTTCTACTCGAAGGACTCGATCATCGATTCGGCCAAGCTCTCGCATCTGCCGGGTTCGGGTTTCGCGTATTTCGCGGTGGTCGCGAGCGTGTTCGTGACGGCGCTGTACTCGTTCCGCATGTATTTCCTGGTATTCCACGGCGAGGAGCGTTTCCGCAGGCCGAAGCATCCCGATTCGCCGATGGGCAAGGCCGTCGTGCAAGGACATGGGCATGATGCGCACGGCCACGACGATCACGCACATGAACCGCACGAGACCTCGTGGGTCGTCTGGGTGCCGCTGGTGCTGCTTGCGATTCCGTCCGTGTTGATCGGCGGCGTGGCAATCGGCCCGATGCTGTTCGGCGACTTCTTCCGGCATGGTGTGGCGTTCGACAAGGTGATCTTCATCGGCCAAAACCATACGGCGCTCGCCGAGATGGCCGATGAATTCCACGGCTGGGTCGCGATGGGCCTGCATTCGGTGTCGGGCCTGCCGGCCTGGCTTACGCTCGCAGGCGTGGTCGTTGCCTGGTTCCTGTATTTGAAGCGCCCGGACCTTTCGGCGGCGATCCGCCGCACGGCCGGTCCGATCTATACGCTGCTTGACAACAAATACTACATGGACAAGATCAACGAGGTCGTGTTCGCCAGGGGCTCGCACGCAGTCGGCCGGGTCCTGTGGAAAGAGGGCGATGTCGTCGTGATCGATGGAGTCGTCAACGGGAGCGCGCGATTTGTCAGCTGGTTCGCCAGCGTGATCCGCTTCCTGCAGTCCGGCTACATCTATCACTACGCGTTCGCGATGATTATTGGCATGTTGGGTCTCCTTACCCTGTTTGTTACGCTCGGCGGCAGATAAGAAAAGGAGATGAACTCACTCATGCCCGCATTTCCGATTCTCAGTACCGCCATCTGGCTTCCGATCGTGTTTGGCCTGCTCATTCTGGCTGTGGGCACCGACTGGAAGCCCGGCGTGACCCGCTGGGTCGCGCTGATCGGTTCGATGCTCGAGTTTGCAGTCACGATTCCGTTCATCACCGGTTTCGATCCGAGCACCGCGACTCTTCAGTTCGCAGAGAACGTGATCTGGATCGACCGTTTCAATGTTTCGTATCACCTCGGCGTCGACGGCATCTCGATGTGGTTCATCGTGCTGACGGCGCTGATCACGGTCATCGTCGTGGTGGCTGGCTGGGAAGTCATCACCGAGAACGTCTCGCAGTACCTGGCTTCCTTTCTGATGCTCTCGGGCATCATGATCGGGGTGTTCTCGGCGGCCGACGGCCTGTTGTTCTACGTGTTCTTCGAGGCCACGCTGATCCCGATGTACATCATCATTGGTGTCTGGGGTGGCCCGAACCGCGTCTACGCGGCCTTCAAGTTCTTTCTCTACACGCTGGCGGGCTCGCTGTTGATGCTGATCGCGCTGATCTACCTGTATCGTGAAACGCATACCTTCGATCTCGCGGCCTGGCAGGGCGCGAAGCTGGCGATGACGCCCCAGTTGCTGCTGTTTGGTGCGTTCTTCCTCGCCTTCGCGGTGAAGGTGCCGATGTGGCCGGTTCACACCTGGTTGCCCGACGCGCACGTCGAGGCACCGACCGGCGGCTCGGTGGTGCTGGCGGCGATCATGCTCAAGCTCGGTACCTACGGCTTCCTGCGTTTTTCACTGCCCGTTACGCCCGATGCGGCGCACTATCTAGCCCCAGGCGTGATCGTGTTATCCCTGATTGCCGTGATCTATATCGGTCTGGTCGCGATGGCGCAGACCGACATGAAGAAGCTGATCGCCTATTCGTCGATCGCCCATATGGGCTTCGTCACGCTCGGCTTCTTCATCTTCAGCCAACTTGGCGTCGAGGGCGCGATCGTGCAGATGATCTCGCACGGTTTCGTGTCAGGCGCGATGTTCCTGTGCATCGGCGTGTTGTACGATCGACTGCATACGCGCAATATCTCCGAGTACGGAGGGGTCGTGAACGTCATGCCGAAGTTCGCCACCTTCGCGCTGCTGTTCGCGATGGCGAACTGCGGCCTGCCCGGCACCTCGGGCTTCGTCGGCGAGTTCATGGTGATACTCGCGGCGGTGAAGTTCAATTTCTGGATCGCGTTCGGCGCGGGCTTCACGCTGATTCTCGGCGCAGGCTACACGCTGTGGATGTACAAACGCGTCTATTTCGGCAAGGTGGTCAACGAGAAGGTAACGACGCTGAAAGACATCGGCGCGCGCGAATTCTCGATGTTCACCGTGCTGGCCGCGTTCACGCTGCTGATGGGCCTATATCCGAAGCCATTCACCGACGCGATACACGTTTCCGTAGAAAATCTCCTCTCTCACGTTGCGCAATCCAAGCTGCCGCTGGCCCAGCAGTAAGTGTGGGCGGAGGAAACCAAGACCATGCAAAACGCACCTATGAATGCCTTGTTGCCCGACGCGCTCGTGATGCTCGCCATCATTCTGGCGTTGATCAACGACACCATCTCCGGTGAGTCCGGCCGCCGTCTCACGTATCTGATCGCGGTCGTCTCGTCCGTTGTCGCCGGCGTGTGGTTTGCGGTCCAGGCCCTCGATCCGCACCAATACTACTTCTTCTCGCGGATGGTGGTGGTCGACGCCTTCTCGAGCGTGATGAAGGCGGTCGTGTCGATCGGTTTCGCGGTCTCGATGATCTACTCGCGGCGCTACCTGGCGGATCGCGGCCTGTTTCGCGGTGACGTCTTCCTGCTCGGGATGTTCTCGCTGCTCGGCCAGCTCGTGATGAGCTCGGGTAACAACTTCCTGACGCTCTACCTCGGCCTCGAACTGATGTCGCTGTCGCTCTACGCACTGATCGCGCTGCGTCGCGACGGTGCCCAATCGAGTGAAGCCGCGATGAAGTACTACGTGCTCGGCGCGCTGGCCTCCGGCTTCGTGCTGTATGGCATCTCGATGGTGTATGGTGCCACCGACTCGCTCGAACTGCAGGACGTGCTGAAGGCCGTTGCTTCGGGCAGCATAAACAATATCGTGCTGCTGTTCGGCGTGATCTTCATCATCGCCGGCGCGGCCTTCAAGCTCGGGGCCGTGCCGTTTCACATGTGGGTGCCTGACGTCTACCAGGGTGCGCCCACGGCGATGTCACTCATGACGGGCGGCGGTCCGAAGGTGGCGGCCTTCGCCTTGGGGCTGCGCTTCCTGGTGATGGGTCTGCTGCCGCTGGCGGCGGACTGGCAGCAGATGCTGGTGATCCTGGCGGCACTGTCGCTGATCGTCGGCAACATCACCGGTATCGTCCAGCGCAACGTCAAGCGGATGCTGGCCTACTCGGCGATCTCGAACATGGGCTTCGTGCTGCTCGGCCTGCTCTCGGGCGTGGTGAAGGGCAGCCCGGCCTTCACAGCCACGGCCTACAGCTCGGCGATGTTCTACTCGATCGTCTACCTGCTTACTACGCTTGGCACCTTCGGCATCGTGATGCTGCTGGCGCGTCGCGATTTCGAGGCGGAAACGCTCGATGATTTCAAGGGCCTGAACAAGCGTAGTCCAGTGTTCGCCTTCGTGATGATGCTGATGATATTCTCGCTGGCCGGCATTCCGCCGACGGTGGGCTTCTACGCCAAGCTAACGGTACTCGAGGCCACCATCAACGCCGGCCTGATCTGGCTCGCAATCCTCGGTGTCATCAGTTCGTTGTTTGGCGCGTTCTACTATCTGCGTATCGTGAAGATGATGTACTTCGATGCGCCGCAGGACACCAACCCGATCATGAGCGACACGGCGAACCGCGCGGTGCTGCTGCTCAACGGCCTGGTTGTGCTCGTGCTCGGCATAATGCCCGGCCAGTTGATGGAGATCTGCCTGCAGGCCATCAGTCATACCCTGCCGCTCTGAAATGTCGGCAGCCGGTTGGGTCATCGTGTTGCTGGCGCTGCTGGGTGCCAACCTGCCATTCGTGAATCAACGGGCCTTCGTATTCATTCCGGTTGGCACTGCAGCCAGCAAGAGCGGGTGGTGGCGGATCGCCGAGATGATCGTGCTGTACTTCGTGGTCGGCGTGCTCGGCTTTTGGCTCGAGTCCTGCGCCGGCAACCGTTTCGAACAGGGCTGGCAGTTCTATGCGATCACCTTCAGCCTGTTCGTGGTGTTCGCGTTCCCCGGCTTCACGTTCCAGTATCTCGTCAAACGAGGCTGACGGCGCTCGACCGTCGCGTCCAACCTTGGAGCAGACGATGGCCGAATTACCGAATCACGACGTCAAACTGACCGAAGTCTGCGTCGAAAGCGAATCTATTTTCGACGGCTATTTCCTGAAAGTGAAGCGCGACACGGTGTGCCTGCCCGACGGCAAGCACGCGACGCGCGAGTACATCCGCCATCCTGGTGCCGTGATGGTGACCCCGCTGTTTGACGATGGCCGCGTCTTGATGGAAAGTCAGTTCCGCTATCCGATCGGCAAGGTGATGGCCGAGTACCCGGCCGGCAAGCTCGATCGGCAGGAAGGCTCGCTGGCCTGCGCGGTGCGCGAACTGCGGGAGGAAACCGGTTATACGGCGCGAGAGTACTTCTACCTGACGCGCATTCATCCGATCATTTCCTATTCGACAGAATTCATAGATATCTATCTCGCGAAGGGCCTGACGGCCGGCGAGCGCCAACTCGACGAAGGCGAGTTTCTCGAGACCTTCACGACCACCGTGCCGGAGTTGCTCGAGTGGATCCGCACCGGCCAGATCACTGATGTAAAGACCATCATCGGCACCATGTGGCTGGAGAAGGCCCTGTCGGGAACCTGGCCGCTCGGTGAGGTCGAGCTGGCTTGACGGGCACTACGGCTCATCTTCAGCGATGCGAGGCCGCAGCTTGCTGCCTCGCATTGCCGAAGCCGCCTTCGGTGCCAAATTTCGTAAGCGACTCGGCATGGCCGTCGTAGACGCCAGCAAAGACAAAGATTGTGGCAGCTCCAGTTCTTCTAGACACAGATTTGGGATAAAACGAGTCATCCAAACTGTAGTCTGAGATGTTGAAGAAAGTGAACATGCGTGAGGTTGCGCAGGCGGCGACGGAGGGAGCGCGTAGCGCGACCGTAGACGCTGCTTGCGCCGCCGAATTTGGCGCAAATGTGCCGTCGTCTTGCGTTTGTGGCGCGGCGAATCCGTTGACGCCGTTTCTCGCGAGGTCGGCGTAACAATTGCCGAACTCGAGCAGTGGCGTAAGCTTGCCCTTGCTGGTATTGCAGCCGGACTGAAGTCGCGCCAGATCGATCCGCTGGAAGTCAAGCTCAAGGACGCTGTGCATCGTGTAGGGGAACTGACCATGGAGGTGTCGAAAGTCTGCGCATGGAGCCGCGAGCGGCAGGAACGCCGCCCTTTGATCGTAAGCGGGTCGAATAAGGACGCCCTTCCATGGAAAGGATGAGAGTCAGTGTGAGGTGTCCACGTGGACACCTCACACTGACATAGATGAGTGAGAAGCAAGACCTCAAGAGCTGTTTGGTAGTCGGCATGAAGCGCGATGGCCGACGCGAATAGGATGAAGGCGCGCTGGAAGAACTCGTCGCGCAGTGCCTGAAGCCGAGCGTGTCGATTGCCTGTATGGTAATCGAACATGACGTCAATCCGAACCAGCTGCGCAAATGGATTTCGCGATATGGCTCTCTTGAAGTCTGAGTGGGTTACGCGACATGTGGGTTGATCTTCGAGAAGTCGAGCTTACTGGCGATCCGAACCAGCACGGTGCGCATGGCCGTGAGGTTGGTGTATCCGCACGCCTTTCGCTTGGCGGTCTGAAGGAGTCGGTTGATGGCTTCTAGGAAGCCGTTGGTCTGACGCATCTGGGTCCAGGCGACGATGCCGTCGAAATGATTGCGGATCATGCGGGCGAGGTCCTTCATCGGATCGACCTTCGAGCGCATGACCGTTCGTGCACTACTGCTCGAGCATTTGTAAGCGACTCGGCATGGCCGTCGTAGACGCCAGCAAAGATCGACGCCAAAGTGGTGCCCATCATTCTCGAAGTGATGGACACCACTTTGTTAGACACAGAAAAGCCGGGTAGTCGCAAAGGACGCCCGAGAACCATAGTCCTGAGTTCCGGCGTTGCATAGCAATCGCTCGCATGCGAGCCAGGTGTTTCAGTCGCCAAACTGGCTCGCGAGCATGGTCCGAATGCGAATCTGGCGTTCACCTGGCGGCATCGGTATCGTGCCGAGCAAAGGGCGTCAGAGGCAACGCTGCTGCCAGTGACGGTCGTGAGCGATATGAGGCCAGAGGTCATCGCAGCGTCACCAATCAAACCGGAGATCGCGAAACCGGCCGTACTCGTTGGCATGATTGAAGTCCAGATCGGACGAGCGGTGGTCAAGGTCGACAGCGTTGTCGACCTTGTTGATATGCTGTGAACCGTATTGCAAAGCCTGCGATCATGATTTCTTTGCCTACCGGTACACGTATCTGGCTTGCGGCGGGCGTCACCGATAGGCGTTTCGGATTCCAGGGACTGGCTGCGAAAGTACGACAGCGCTCGAAGAAAATTCGTTGGGTGGCCACCCCCGTGTCAGAATAGTTGTCGCCCGAATAGGATCTGGAAATCCGGGGGCGCACTGAGGACGAGAAGTGGCAAAGTACGGACAGGCATTCAAGGACAAGGTGGTTGTAAGGTTGCTGCCACCGGAGAGCGCGTCGGTTGAAGATGTCGCGCAGGAAACGTGCGTGAACGTGGGCACGCTGGAGCGTTGGCGCAGTGAGTCGCTGTCCAGGCCCGTCCGCGGGCGGGCTTGGACAGCTGCATAGCGACTGGACGCCATTGCTCACCACTGCCGCGCTGGACGAGACATCGCGCAGCGCATGGCGCCGCGAGAACGGCGTGTATCCGCAGGAGCTTGCTGCCTGGCGGGACGCGGTCAACCAGGCGTTGGCCGACCCGCAGGACGTGCGTGCCACGCCTGGGCAAACGACGATGGATCGCCGCCAGATCAAAGAACTCGAGCGCGAAGTTCGGCGCAAGGACCGTGCGCTGGCCGAGACGACCGCCTTGTTGGTGCTGTCAAAAAAACTCGAGGCGATCTTCCAAAAGGGAGGGGACGAATGATCGGTCTCGAAGATCGCCAGATAACTGCCCGAAACATTGAAGCGGCTCATCAGGCCGGTGTGCGGTTGCGCCTGACTTGCGCGCGAGATTTTGCCGGCATTGACATGCGTATCCTGTAACGCTGGAAGGCTTAGGATGGGCTGCAAACCGGCGACCGCAGGCGGTTCATCTCACAGGCAGGCCAGCGCATGCGCTGGCCGAACCGGAGCGGAGCGTCAGGCTGTGTTCGCAGTCGCCAACGAACCGCGCGTCGCAGATATGCCGCCTGCGCGGATCGTGCCAACGCTGGCCGACGAAGGCGTCTATCTGGCGGGCGAATCAACCTTCTGTCGGGTTACTGCGGGCGCAAGGTCAGAACGCTCATCGCGGTCGGGCTATAAAGCGCCCCAAGCCAGCCGCGAGCGCAGTTCGCCAAGTCTGGTGCCGGGATACGACGTATTTGCTCGCCACCGTGGCCGGCATGGTGGTTCTACCTGTACCTGATCATGGACATCTACAGCCGCAAGATCATCGCACTGGGAAGTGCACGGTACCAACGATGCCGATCATGCCGTCCGGGTTGTTCAGCGGGCGGGCGTTGGCCGAAGGGATTGCCGCTGACGAGCAGCGCCCCGTTCTGCACGGCGACAAAGGCTCTACGCTGAAGAGCCACGAGACGGTACTGGCGATGCTTCACTGGCTTGGCGTGAAGCCCTCGTATTCGCGTCCGCGCGTCAGCGACGACAACGCGTTCGTCGAATCCCTGTTCCGCACGGCCAAGTACCGTCCCGAGTTACCGGCACACGGCTTTACAGACCTGGCCGCCGCCAGGCAATGGGCGATGCGCTTCGTGCATTGGTATCACAACGAGCATCGGCACAGCGGCATCCGTTACGTCACACCGGCGCAACGGCACGCCGGTGAAGACCATCGCGATTCTCGCCGCTCGGCACGAGCTCTACCAGGCCGCTCTCGTGAGCGGCATCCGTCGCGCTCAATCCCGAGTGCGATGCCATCGTCAACGAGGTCGGAATCAGGTGTCATAAACAGGCTCATGTTGCATGACAGAGACGACAACTCCATTGACGCGCACCGTCTCGAAGATCAACCCACATGTCACGTAATCCACTCAAATTTCAAGAGAGCCAAAAAACTGCTTTTGTTGAATTTCGAGTGGCTGATAAATTGCCCGATTTGCACGTGAGCAACGGTAGTCATGCATAGCAAGTTGTTCGAAACGGCTTTGGGTATCAGCGATCCGTGGTTTGTGAACGGCATCGATTTCGACGCGGCTGCGAAGCGATTGACGGTCACATCGATTTCGTTGCCGGCAGTCGCTTCCCACATGCAGAGATCGCCGGCAGCCATCCCGTGCACGACACCGTTCAAGCGCTACTGGCACTTGAACTTCTTCCAGCATGACTGCTTGCTCGAAAGTGCGCACGCCTCGCATCAAGCTGCTTGACGGCCGCGTGGCGCTCGTCGAGCCCGAGTGGGCCGGCAAGCTCAAGGGCTTCATGCTGCTGTTCGAGGCAATGGTGCTGATGCCTGCCCAGCAGATGTCGTTCACCGCAGTCGCCCGTACCCTCGGCGAGTCCTAGCATCGGGTGAACGCCATTGTAAAGGTAATGCTGATCAAGTCCACCGTCCCCGTGGTCCAGCCGTTATATTATATATAGATAGGTGGATATGACCCGAGCAAGGCAAACGAAAATGAAACAGCAAACGCTGGCAGTGGCGGCTGACGAAGGTGTAGTCTTCGAGACGAAGCGCAAACGTACGCGGCGCG
>JAYFSB010000004.1:0-22601 GCA_040946865.1 Burkholderia sp. | reverse complement strand
ATTTCCGCGTGCGCGAAACCATCGACGGCCGGCGTCGATTCATCCAGGTCTTTGACGAGTTCGCGCAATACCTTGATGACACGATCATGGTCAAGGAGATCAAGCGCGGCATCAAAAACGACCGCAAGAAGGACTGCCTGTATGTGTTCTCGACGCAGGAGCCGAACGACGCTATATCGAGCGCGATCGTCAAAACCATCATCCAGCAGATGGTCACACAGGTGTTGCTCGAAAACCGTGACGCCGATCGCGAGCTGAAGTGCGTCCCGGCCGACATCGATGCTGTCATGTCCATTCCCGAAAACAGCCGTCAATTCCTGATCCGGCAGGCCGGCCAATCCGGCCTCGCCGTCATGCGACTCGACGGCATGGAGGAAGAACTGAGCATCTTGTCCGGCACGCCGGACAACGCCGACCGGCTTGAAAAACTGATTCGCAGCCTTGGCACCCACAACCCCGATGTGTGGCTGCCGAAGTCGAAGTATTACGCCGCCGTCGTCGGGAAAAAGAAGGGCCGTTAATTAATAGGAGAAACGCCGTGAAGATCCTGAGAAAAACCGCAATCGTTTGCTCGCTCGCCGTCGTGTGCGCCGGCGCGCAAGCACAAATCGTCGTGACCAACCCGACCTCGCTCGCGCAAACCGCTGCCAACTTCCTGCAACAGATCCAGCAGATGAAGAATCAGCTCACCCAAGCCGAGCAGCAGTACGCCGCCATAACCGGCAACGTCGGCCAGTTTCAAAACCTGTTGCCGACGAGCCTTTCATCGCTTCGCAACAACCTGCCTCAGAACTGGACGCAGGTATACAGCGACGCGATGAACAGCAACTCGAGCATATCGGGTTCGGCCTCGACCATCCTGTCGCAGTTCGACAACCAGATTCGCGGCATGGGCCGGGGCGACGCACTGAAGTTCATCGACCAGCAGCTCCACTCCAAGGGAGCCTACGACCGCGCCATGACGCAGCAGGCGTATGACAACCAGATGCAAGAGCTGAACGACATGCAGAGCCTTACGCAGCAGATCGGCTCGGCGACCAGCGAGAAACAGATTCTCGACATTCAGGCACGTATCCAGACCGCGCAGGGCGCAATTCATGGTGAACAGGCCAAGCTCGCCCTGATGGCAATGGGCCAGCAAAACCAAGACCAATTGCTTCGTCAGCAGCAGGCCGTCGCGCAGAAGCGTTACCTGATCGGCGACGACAGCGAAGTGAACACCGCCCCGAACATCACCGGTCAGTAAGGAGACGCCGACATGAAGAAAGCTTTGCTCGTTCTCGCGGTGCTGGTTCTCGCCGCATGCAGCAAGACAGAAGAATCCCACACGCGGAGCTGGTATCGCGAGCACGACGCCGAGCGGAAGGCGATGGTCGCGCAATGCAAGGACGACGCCGCGAAAGCGGTCACGCCTGAGTGCATGAACGCGACCAACGCCGAATCCGACATTTATATCAACGGCAAGAGCTATTACAAGCAGGGCGGGGGCAGTGATTCGAACAGCGCGCCCAACCTGACCAACAAGTGAAGGAACGGCGATGGCCTACAACGGCATAACACAGATTTTCACGTACATGGACTCTGTGACGACGCAAATCGTTGCTACGGACATGAGTCGTGTAATCGGCTGGGCAACTCCGATCGCGGCGGCCGGCCTCACCATTCAATTGATGATCGACGGCGTTGCCACGATGCTGATGCCGAGCGGTGAGCCCCTGTCAAATCTGATCAAGAAGTTTATGCAGTATTACGCCATCGTAGCCATCGCTGGAGTTGGCGGCATTTACGCATCAACGATCGTAACGTGGGCTAACGGTCTTCCCGATAGTCTCGGTTCCGCATTGCTGCTCAACGGTTCAAGCGGCACCACCAGTAGCAATGCCATAGCTGCAATGATCGACACCGGGGTTGACCACGCCTTAACGGTCATACGGACACTGTTCGGGAAGGCAAGCATCTTTTCCGAACAGGGCCTAGTTGCTCTCGTTCTCGGTGGAGTCGTGATCGCTGCGACGGTCCTAATCTGCGGCATCGGTGCGATTTCGATCCTGATCGCTAAGTTTTTCCTCGCGATCATCCTCGTTTTCGGGCCGGTATTCATTCTCTTGCTTATAGCAAAGCCGCTCGTTGGCTTCTTTGGTAATTGGCTCGGGGCAGTCTTCAACTACGTGTTGGTGATCGCCATGACAGCCATGAGTTTCACGATCTTCATGAAGTTTTTCGACAACGCTGTTTCGGCTGCGGCGAACCCCAATCCTGACGCGGGGGTTCTCTCAGCCATTCTCACGTCGGGAATCATCACAGTGATGGCCGTCGTCACGCTGAAGTACCTGCCCGACGTTGCTGCGCGTCTTACGGGCGGTGTCAGCACAAAGCTCGGCGAAATACTCCGTCCTAGCCCTAGCGGTGGCGGGGGTGGCCCAAAGCCGGGCGGCAACAACGGCGGGGGCAACAACTCGGGCAGTGGTTCCGGCTCCGGCTCGGGGTCCGGCAGCGGCAGCGGTAGCCCGTCCAGTGGCTCAGGCAGTGGCAGCGGGGGATACAACTACGCCCGAGGCTCCCAAGGCTCACAGAGCCGTTCCTAACAACTACCGGGAGGACTTCATGAATCTTCGTCTCGTCGCCATCGCCCTGTTGGCAATTACTTCACTCGCCGGGTGCGCAGGCTTCAAGCCGCCGCCAGAACCGGATATGAGCCACCTCGTTCCGGCCAATAAGACCATTCCCGAAGAGCTGCAAGGTAGCGTCACGCCGGATTCAGCTACGTGGAAAAACGCAGGAGGACCAGCACGATGAAACTCGCCGCACTTCGGAAACCGATCACCGCCGACGCGATCGATCAGTACAAAGAGGAACGGGCCGGCCTCGAGCTGGACTTGCTTGATGAAGTTCTCACTTCGCGCCGGCGCGGCTGGCAAGTCGCGACGGCCGGAATCGGCTTCGGCGTGCTTGCCCTCGCGCTCGCCGGCTTCGTGATCTGGCGTTACAGCCAGCCGATTCCCGAGCACATGCTTGTGCAGGACCCGGTTACAGGCGCAGTTCAGCAGGTGTCGTTGATTCCCGGTGAACAGACCTCGTATGGCGAAGCAACTGACGCGTATTGGGTCGCGCAGTTCGTTATTCACCACGAGAGCTACAACTTCTATGCCGCGCAGGCCGACTACGACTTCATTCGGCTGACGGCCGCCGGCGACGTGGCGACCACGTACAGCAAACTTTGGACCGGCCCGAACGCGCTCGATAAGGTGCTCGGCGACTCGCAAGCGACCACGACGCACGTTGAGTCTGTCATTCTCGATCGCGAGCACGGCCTCGCGACCGTGCGCTATACGCGGACCACGAAATACAAGGACCGCCCCGAGGCAGACCCGCCCGTGCATTGGATCGCGACCGTCTCCTACAAGTACGCGTCGAAATTGATGACCGCACAGCAGCGGTACATCAATCCGCTCGGTTTCCAAGTCCCGGCCTTCCGGCCGAACACCGAAGCAGTGGGGAACTGATCATGCGCCTTGCACTGATTCCCTTGATCGCAGCGCTCACGCTCGCGAGCGCACAAGCGTGGGCCGTTGGCCAGAAGTCCGATTCACCCTACGATCGACGCATCAAGTCCGTGGTTTACAACCCGGCTGATACGGTCGAGGTCAATTGTGTGATCGGCTTGTCTCTCACGATTACCGTTGCGCCGGGTGAGCGGTACGTCACGCACGCGTTCGGTGATCCCGGCGGATGGCGGCTTTCTCAGAGCGGCAACCACATCATCATCTGGCCGATGCAGGCCAACAGCGACACGAATCTCACGCTCATCACGGATCGTCACGTCTATCAAGTCCTGCTGCACTTCATCGGTTCGCGCGGTTCCGACGCCAGCCAAACCGGCGATACGCCTGGTACGTTCATCAAGACGCCGTGGGCGATGCGCTCGGCGACGGTCGCGCTGAACTACACGTACCCGGACGATGACCGCAAGACCGCACTTGTCAAGACCAACGCCGAGCGCGTGAAGGACGCGCTTGCGAGCGCGTCGTCACAGGGCATGATCAACATGAGCTATTCGCGCTCCGACGACTTGGGAACCGACGACATTAAGCCCGTCAACGTGTGGGACAACTTCCGTTTCACGTATTTCAAGTTCCCCACCAATGCCGAGCTGCCGGAAATTTTCTACATCAACGCGGCCGGAAAAGAGACCGTCCCGAATGTTCACATCGAAGGCCCGAACCACAACATCATCGTTGCAGAAAACGTTGCGCGGCAGTGGCGCGTCCTGGCGAAAGACAA
Source organism: Burkholderia sp. (assembly GCA_040946865.1). GTDB lineage: Bacteria > Pseudomonadota > Gammaproteobacteria > Burkholderiales > Burkholderiaceae > Burkholderia. The sequence goes on along the minus strand of JAYFSB010000004.1, from coordinate 18,320 downwards.
GGTTCTCGGCGTGTTGAATACGAACTACAACCCCGCACTTGGCGCGAATCCGAGTGGCACCGTTTCGCCATATGTCCGCCGCGTGCTCAAACAGAATGGAGATGACCAATGACCGATCGCAACGATACACCGCCGGTCAGCGACGGCCGGCAACCATTCCTGAGCGGTCCCCGTCGATCGGTTCCGGGCCTTGCCGCGTTCCTTGTTCTTGTTCTCATCATGGGGACCGCGCTGATCGGATGGCTTGTCTACAACGCGCTACACCCGAAGCAAGTCGGCGAGGACAGCGCGGCAGCGAAGCATGACCAGACGTTTACGGCCGCACTGCCGGCGCGTGCGTTCAACAGCACGCCGGCCAGCTCGGCCAGCTCGGCTAGTGCCGCGAGTGCGACCACGGCGAACGCCACGCCGGCGACGGCGACCAATAACCAGAATCAACAGCAGCAGCCGACCCCTGAGCAATTGGCGAACGCTCGCCGGCTTGGCACGCAGCCCGGTAGCACGCCGAACGCCGGCGACCAGAACGCCGGCGCTCAGCCCGCAGCGCCGGCGCCGGCCAGTTCTCCAATGATGCGCGTCAGTCAGTCAAGCGATTCCCTTGATCGCATGACCAATGCCGCGCGGCCACAGGCCGTCAAGGCGAGCATGCTCGCCCATCCGAGCCTGACCGTGCCGAGCGGCGTGATGATCCCGTGCGGCACGAAAACCGAGCTGGATACGACCGTGCCCGGTCAGGTGTCGTGCCAAGTGAGCCGCGATGTGTATTCGGCCGATGGCAAGGTCAAGCTCATCGACAAGGGCGCGCACGTGGACGGCGAAATCTCGACAGCGCTCAAGCAGGGGCAAAACCGCGTGTTCGTTCTCTGGACGCGTCTGCGCAATCCCGACAACGCCATTGTCAACCTCGACAGCCCCGGCACCAACGCGCTCGGCAGCGCCGGCATTCCCGGTCAGGTTGATACGCACTTTTGGGCGCGCTTCGGTCCCGCGATGCTGATTTCGATCTTTTCCGATGCCAGCCAAGCCGGTTTGCAGTACGCGGCCAACAAAGCGCAAGGGTCCTCCGGTAACGGCAACACGTATCTGAATCTCGACAACACGTCGAACACGTCGAACCAGCTCGCTACCGAAGCGCTGCGCGCGACGATCGACATTCCGCCGACGCTCTACGATCAACAGGCCGATTCGGTCAACATTTTCGTCCGTCGCGATCTGGATTTCAGCGACGTGTACACGCTTTCTATGGACGGTCAGCAACAATGAGCACGCCATCGAACGTCAAGTATTTCAACAACCGCTCGCTAATTTCCACGTTAGGGCCGCTCGAGCCGTACCTGAGTGACCCCGATGTTTTCGAGCTGCGCGTCAATAAGTTCGGTCAGATCGTGTGCGCGACCCGCAAGGGCCGCGTTTTCCACGACGCGCCGTTCCTGACCCGCGCGTACCTCGAGCGACTGACGAGCACGCTTCTCAATGCAAACGGCCTGCCTCGCCAGCCGGTCAACGACTTGCTGCTGCCGGATGGCTCGCGGGGCATCATTTGTTGGCCGCCGGCCGTGCTCGAGGGAACCGTCCTCGTTGCGATCCGGAAGCACCTGGCCGTGGACAAGGAACTTGAGGAACTGCGAAGCGAAGGCCGCTTCGCGCAGTTGAAGATCCGCACTCACGCAGACGCCGGCCGGCTGACACCGTTCGAAGAACAGATGATCGTCTTGCGCGATGAAGTATCGCGCACCGGCGATCCCGTCGAGTTTTTTAAAAAGGCGGTCGCCGGCAAGCTGAATATCGCTGTCGCCGGCGCGACCGGCTCCGGCAAATCGACGTTCACGCGCTCGCTGTTGAAATACGTGCCACGCACCGATCGCGTGATGATCCTAGAGGATACGCACGAAGTCGGCTCCGACGTGCTGGACGAGGTTGGTTATCTCGTATACGGCGAGCAGGAGGGCCGCTTGTCCGCGCGGGCCTGCCTCAAAACCTGCATGCGCCTGTCGCCCGATCGCATCTTTCTGACCGAGCTGCGCGACGACGCGGCATGGGACTACATCAAGAGCGCGAACACCGGCCATCCCGGCGGCATCTTTTCGACGCACTCCAACAGCGCGGCCGAGACGCCCGCACGTATCGCCGACCTCGTTAAATCGTCCGAGGTCGGCCGCATGCTTGATTACGACATGATCCTGCGGACGATCCACGCGACGATCGACGTCATCATCTACATGCGCGACTGGAACATCGTAGAGCTGCTGTACGACCCGCTTTTCAAGAAGCAGAACGCCGAGCGCTAAGGAGGCATCGTGAAAGACCTTATCCATTCCATCACTATGAATACGGTCCTGTTCGCCGTCGCAGCCGTGTTTGCGACGAAGGCGTACAAGTGGATCGCGCCGATCCTAAAGTTTCGCGACACTGAGCCGGCCGCCGGCAAAGCCTTGCGTGACCGTGCGGAGTCGTGTTGCAAAATATAGTCTTGTATTGTCTGATATGTGAGACTATAATTTGCAACATGACGCGTGGTAGTGGGCGTGCCGCGCGGTCAACGCCACCCAAGACGCCCCTTGCAGGAGCAACAATGTCGATCGAAACCAACGGCCAAGTGCTGCTCGATGACGGCGAGTTCTTCGTGCAGCACAACATCAACTATCCGCCGACCGCCGGCAACGGCTTCCTGATGCGCCGGTGCCGCTTGTCACTCACAACGCCCGAGGCGGCCGAGTGCATCGGCGGCTACGAGTTGCAGCTTGACGGCAAGTGGCACGCAAGTATCAGCGCGCCTTACGACGAGCGCACCGATAGCGATTGTCGGCCGCTCGGCGGCTTCGATAATCGCCTCGACGCGCTGCACGCCCTTTGGACGCATCGCAACGAAGCGGCCACCAACCACCCGCGCCACTGAGCGCCTACCACCGGAGCGACGATGGACAAGACCAATCAGGATTTCAAGCACATGCTCGGCAAGGCGCGCGATGCCGCCGCCGGCGGCATCAATGCCATGTCCACGGGTGAAGCCCTCGCGGCTGCACTCGTTCTCAATCGGCCTGACTGGCTCGCGGCGATGAACTACACGATTGCCGAGGCAATCGACCGCATCGGGCCGGAATGGGCGAACCTCGTGCCGTCCGTAGCGCGCGAGTTCGATCGCGACGCGCAAGAGGCGGCCTATGCCACGGCCGAGCGCGCCCGGTCGGCGAAGCTCGACCAGCTCGCCGGACAACAACGGGCAGACGGTGAGCTGGATTTCAGCGCGAAGCTCGTAACCTACGGCGACGCGCCCGGTTATCGCGACGTGAGCCTGACGCTCGACCTCGAGCCTATCGGCGACGATCGCGGGCCGACCATTCGCGCGTGCATTCGCTTGAACGCGAAAGACGGCGAAGCGGTCGCGGGCCATATCAAGCACGTGCATGAATTCGCGTGGAGCCGTAGCGCCGGCCGCCCGCTCGACGCGCAGCCCGACGAGCAGCGCCCGCGCTGGATCGACTGACGATGCGCGATCCGAGCGACAACGCTACACGCGACCTCGAGACAGGCGAATTCCTGATCGGATATGCGCGCGTCTCGACGCGCGACCAAGACCTGACGAATCAGGAGGCACAGCTTCGCGCGGCCGGGTGCGGCCGGATCTTCGCCGAGAAGATCACCGGCACCAAGCGCGCGAGGCCGCAGCTCGACCGTTTGCTGGACCACTTGCGCGCCGGCGACGTTATCGTTGTGACACGCCTCGACCGCCTCGCGCGTAGCATCCTCGATCTACTCGATATTGTTGAACGTATACGCGAAGCCGGCGCGGGCCTGCGCAGTCTCGCCGAGCCGTGGGCCGACACGACGACGCCGGCCGGTCGCATGGTGTTGACCGTGTTCGCCGGCATCGCCGAGTTTGAGCGTAGCCTGATCGTTGAGCGGACCAGCAGCGGCCGAGCCGCTGCGAAGGCGCGCGGCACGAAGTTCGGCCGCAAGCCGAAGCTCGAGCAGGCACAGCTCAAGCACATCTATCAGCTCGTGGACGAAGGGAAGACCAGCAGACAGGAAATCGCCGACCTGTTCGGCATCGACCGATCGACGCTCTATCGCCTGCTATCGCAGCGGGCCTAAGACCATGACGAAAATTCTCGCAACCATAGCCTTATCCGTCGTTTCGTCTCTCGCGATCGCGGCGCAGCCGCTACCGCCCGGTGCAGCGATCGACGTTGGATTCTCGCCGGCCGGTTCAGCGCTCGAGGTAGTCCTACACGGCATCAACAGCGCTCAATCGTCCATTGTCGTGGCCGCGTATAGCTTCACCAACCGGCCTATCGCGGCGGCCTTGGTCGACGCGCAGCGCCGTGGCGTCAAGGTCGCCGTCGTCGCCGATCGCGGGCAGAACAGCCGGAGCTATTCTGCCGTGACGTTTCTCGCGAATCACGGCGTACCCGTGCGCTTGAACGACCACTACGAATCGATGCACGATAAGTTTCTCGTGATCGACGGGCAGAACGTCGAAACCGGTAGCTTCAACTACAGCTCGGCGGCCGACAGGAACGCTGAAAACGCCGTGCTGCTATGGCACGTCAAGCCGCTCGCCGATCAATACACGGCCGAGTGGCAACGGCTTTGGCAGGAAGGGGCCGACCTGAAGGCGGCCTACTAGAAGAAAAGGGGAAAGGCCGAAGCCTTTCCCCTCTCGCATTGGCTAAAAAGCCTGCTCCCACGCGTTCAACAGGGATACCCGGCTGCTTGGGCTTTCGCAATCTCGCGCTCATGTTCCTCGCGATCTCGCTCGAGCTGTTCGATGATGGACTCGATCGTTACATCCAATCGACTCGTACCATCGGCGTTCGTGGCATATGTAGCGCAGACGTGGAACACATCGTCAAGCTTCTGTTCGCGATGCTTCAGAAAGCCCGTCATCTCGCCACCCGGCAAAGGTCCGGCTGGTGAAACTTCCGCGTAGTACCCCAACCCATGACAGGCCGGGTCAGTCGTGCCGAGTGCAATCAAAAATCCGTCAAGACTGTAACGGTCAAGACGATCCTGCCTGAATCTCGGTACGGCCGATGCGACGATCAATTCCTTGTCATCGAGCTTGATACCACCAACCCAGAGTTTGTTTTCCCCAAGCAGCAGGTCGTCACTCACTCTGAACAGGTTTCCCGATGCCTTCAGTTTCTCGTTGAACAACATAGTGGCCTCCAAAAAAAGAAAGCCACTCGGGAGCGTCGATTGACGTTCCGCGAGTGGCAGAACGTCAAATCGACGTGTCGATTCTAGGCCAAATTTAACCGCAGTAAAACCGCCTGCAGGGCGTTCCCCGGCGTGCGCCGGGTCGGGCTTTCGCGCTACGCGTCGAGCCTCGTTCCGAGTCTCGCCCCTGCGGGCATCAATCCCTAACGCAACCACCTGGTCAGGTGTGGCCGGCAAGCCGGCCACACGTAGGCGCTCGCCGCGCGGCGTTCAACTCGGCTCCGGTATGCGCCTGTGGCCGTTTCCCCTGATTCGCCGTCCAGTCACGCGACCATAGCCAACCCGGCACGGCCGTAAAGGGCCGCGCTGCGCGCTGAAACCCTCGCCCGTTCGGTGCTCGCCTGCGGCTCCGCTCCGCATGCGGCCTCCGGTTTCACCCTTGACGGCCGCACCGGGCCGGCTAAATCCGTCGCGGGACGGCGAACTCAAGGAAAACGGCGGCAAGGCAATCACCACTCACAGCCTCGCTGAACCCGTCACACAGGGGACGGGAATCTTGGGAGTCGGTCAGCAGTAAAAGCGAACCCCTTTTCGATGGAGGTTGAAATGCGCTCACTTCGGTTGAATCACTGGTTAGTAATCCTTGCAAATGCCTACATGGAATACACGTACACGCCTTGGGACGATCGCAACGTGTACCGCCGCACCGTCGATTACGGCCACGTCGTTTGGTGCTGATCGGGAGCGTTCGACATGCCAACCAAGCTCAGCACTTACCACCGCACCAACCACGCCGCGAGCCTCGCGCTCGCGAAGCGTCAGCGCAACAACGGAAGCGCACACGCCCGCTTGATGGAGCTGGCGAAGGCGTCGCGCTTCTACTTCGAGCAACTGCGAAAGATCAGCGAGTAAGCCGCAACCCCGAGGCGGGCCGGCGACGCCCGCCGTATCTGATAGGAGATGGATCGTGAACAAGTACGAAGCGAAGCAGCAAGCCCGCCGCGCCCGCCTCGAGGCGAGCGCCGAGCGCACCCGGTCGGCCTCGAGCATGCACTACACCCGCGCTAAAACGATGGCATCGGCTATCCCGTTCGGTCAGCCGATCCTCGTCGGCCACCACTCCGAGGGCCGCGACCGCCGCTATAGAGCACGTGTACACGCTACGTTCGGGAAGGCGTTCGCGCTGCACGATGAAGCGGCCGAACTGGACCGCCGAGCGGCAGCCGTCGGCAAGGGCGGCATTTCGAGCGATGACCCGGAAGCGCTCGACAAGCTGCGCGCGAAGCTCGCCGACATGGAGGAACGGCACGAGCGCATGAAGCGCACGAACGCGCTTATTCGCCGCGAGGACCGCGCCGGCCTCGCGCGCATGGGCTACACGGCCGACGCTATCGAAAAACTGTTCCGGCCGGACTATCGGGGCCGTGCCGGCTTTGCGTCGTATGAGCTGACCAACAGCAGCGCGAACATTCGTCGTGTGCGCGATCGCATCGCCGCCCTCGAGAAGATGGCCGAACGCACCGACCGCGAGGAAGCCGGCCACGGCTACACGTACCGGGAAGACGTGGAGGACAACCGCGCCGTGTTCCTGTTCGACGCGAAGCCCGAGAAAACCGTGCGTGACCTGATGAAGCGCAACGGTTTCGTGTTCAGTCCGACACGCTCGCCGGCCGGCACGTCCGCCTACGTGCGCAAGCTCACGCCGAACGCCATCACGACGGCGAAATGGCTCCGACCGCAGCTCGACGCGCTGCTGACCGGCGAGTGATCCAGATCCGGCCCGCTACGGCGGGCCGCACACCCGACAGGATGAAGCCATGATGACCGAACGGAGCTACGACGGGAGCTATGTCGAAAACCGCTGCCACGAGTGCGGCGAGTACGAATCGGAGTGCGCGTGCGCGAGCACGGCCGGCGCACGTGCGCCGCAGGAGCGTTTCATTTTTCAGGACGAAGCCGACGCGATTGCGTATTGGGCCGGCAAAGAATGGAAGAAATGGGCCGTGGACGTGACGGCCGGCCCCGAGAAGCGGCCGACCTACAACCGCACGTTCTACGCGCAATCGCGCACGGCCGACCGCGCGATTGCGGCGGTCAAGCGGGAAATGATCGACAAGCCGGCCCGCGCCCGCTTCCGCGTGCGCCTCGCCGGCCCGCGCGAGCTTGGATGCGTGAAGGTGGAGGGCTGACACATGGCGACCAAGCGCAAACCGGCTTCTAGCTCGAGCGCCGATCGTGACGCGATCGCGGCCGAGCTGGCCACGACGTTGCCGGACGAGCGCGCCGGCCTGTTGGCCGCAGCGCTCGAGGCGGTCACGGCGATGCACGCGGCTGTGCTCGAGGCAGACGAGAAAGCGGCCGACGCCGCGGCTGATCGCTACGACGCCGCTGTATGGAAACTCAACGGCGGGACGTTCTTCGGCGCGCACCACGTCGAGAACCCGGACGCGGCCGGCCACGTGATCGAGCGGCATTGCAGCGCCGCGCCGGGAGCCGTGCCGATGTGGGGCCAGCGGGGCGAGTTCCTGATTACGGTCTCGGGCGTGCGGGCCCGTGGTGGAGGTGGGCGACGGGTTCGGCCGGTATCGCGTCGGCTTCGCTTTCCGCGTCGTGGACGCCGACAAGCCGTTTATCAGCGAAACCGGCTACAAGTCGCATTACGAGACGTTCAAGGGCGGCCGGACGGTCGAGCAGGTCGCGATCGCCGTGTTTTCCGCGTGCCTGGTCGAGGGCCGGCGCATGCTCGCGCCTGAATACCGCGAGCGCTTCGCGGTCGAGCCGTGCCGGCCGTGGCTCGCGCCGGCGCCGGCGCCGGCGATGCCGGCCGAGCTGGAGTACGAGGAACCCGGCGGCCAGCTCGCTTTCGGCTTCTGATCCGGCCCGCCACAAAAAAACAGGGACATTGCGGTCCCTGTTTCCCTTTGCGGCGGGTATCCTTAGTGGGACCCGTGATCCCGCTTACCCGATGAGCGCCGGTCACGCGGTAAGACTTCCGTGAACCAGAAGCCGAAGCCCAAAGCAGCGGCCAGAAAAGCGCACAAAATCAGGTTGGTGCCGGTTCCTTCAAACATCATCGCCCTCCGTGGGTAAGTCCTCGATCAAGCCTAGAATTTCGAACACCACGCCCAAGACAGTGAAGGGCCACATTCCAGTCTTGCCATTAACGAACGGTCCCGTTAAACCAAGGCCGATCAACACCAGCCCGACTTTGCGAAACTCCTCTTTCCAGATCTTCTTGCCATCGAGCGCGACCCGTAGCCGTTCATGGAACGATGTCAGGGCCTCATACAACTTCTGCATCATGTGGCGTACTCCAGTCTGTAAGGATCGGCGAACGCCTGAGCCGGGGAGGAACCCCCGCAGCGCAGGGGTCCTACCGGCATCGAATGATGCGTCCTAATTCTAGCACCGTGCCGGCCGAGCGCCCGGACGGTCAGACGCGGCCCATGTTGAACTCGCGGATGCCCTTGTGATCGCGCAGCGCGATCGCCGCGCGATTCAAGTCGTTGCGCATCTGTTCGGCGTCAGGGATGCCCGGCAGGAACCACACCGGGTTATTCGAGTCGCTTGTCATCACCACGACCGTGCCAACGCCGAACGGGCGTTGCCACCACGGATGCAGCGAAGTTACGTCCTGAATCCTGAACAGCTCGAGACTGGAAACCGAGCGGTTCAGGATGCCGCGACGACGGGTGATGCGCTCGGCGTCAATGATGACTTCCGTAAAGGCCGTGCGGAGGTATTGGACGCCGACGCGCAGCGCGATCACCAGCGCCGGCGCGATCACAATCGCCGGTAGCAGATTCCAGCGGCGCGACGCGTATACAAAGCCGGCCTCGATCACGATAACGGCCAGAATGCCGCCGAGCAGATCGGGAAGGTTGATAACCTGCGACGGCTTGCCGTGAAACAGGACGTGACGCGCGGGCGCGGCTGTAACGGGCAGTTGTCGCATTCTCATTCCGTCGATTCAGTTGATTCAGCCGGCGCTTCCGGCACGGCCCACGACGCCACGCTGCGATCGACATTCGCCGGACTGGTGAAGATCTTCGACGGCTCGCGGTCCGGCATGTAGACGATGCCGACGCGCGGCGGAAGGTTCAGCAGAGTATTGCGCGAAATGATCGCGTGCTCGAGCTGCGCGATGGTGCGCGTACCTTCCCATTCTTCGCCGCCGTGCGCGTTAGTCTTGACGTTTTCGCGCTGCGCCACGTTGAGCCATTGCGTGCCAGACAGGTTTTCAGCCCATTCGGCCGTGCGTTCATCCTGCGCGCGGTAGACGAGCTTGATGTGCGTGTTGACCTCGAATTCCCGCGCCAACGCCTTGCCGTCGAGCCGCTTATCATCGGGCGCTTCGATGTTTGCGATCGATTGCGCGGCGAGCAGCAGGTTCGCGTCGTAGCCGGCAATCGCGGCCAACGCGCCGTTGATTTCCGCGCACGCAAGAAATTTCAGCTCGTCAATGCCGACCGTTGCATGGGCCGTGCGCTTCGGCTGGAGGCGCTTGATTTCGGAGCACAGCTCGGCGATATAAGCCTTGGTCGCCGCCTTGATAACCGGGTCGTCAAGGTCGCCGCGCACGTAGACGACGGCGTTATTCAACAGGCACGTCTCGATCGAATGGCCCTTGCGCTTCGCCGTTTGCGCGAAGGTATCGACGCGACCCCACTCGCGCAACGAGTCGCGCAGCGTGGACAGATCGCGGTCGCCGGCGTTGCCGTGATCCTTGACGTAGGCAAATAGGGACTTGATCGTGCCGTCCGTTTTTTCGAGTGCGTCATCGAGAAGCGCCCGCTCTTTCGCCTTGTAAACGTCGGCATCCGTGCCGGCCGAGTCAAGGTTGAAGGCGCGCACGATGCGCGTGCGACGGTGCCGGAAGTCGCCACCAAGGAACGGATGCCATACGCCCTTTCCGCCCGGATTCAGGTCGAGATAAACGAAGCGCCGGCCGGCTGCCGTCGCTTCGTTTTGCAGCAGATACGGCAGGTAATCATCGCCCTTCGGGTCGATGTAGAACACCGCGAAGCCGGCCCGGATGCACTGCTTGTAGATCGACTGCAAGACCACGCCTTTCCCGTAGCGCGTCGGGCCGAGAATTGCATGGTGGATCTTCTTGAACAGCTCGAGCGCGATTCGGATCGGCTCGCCAAGCTCGTTCAGGCCGTAGAACATCGAGCCGGGTTCAAAGTACCTCTCCGGCGCGAAATCCTTCGCTTTCAGCGTGCCGGCTTCCTCGCGCGCATCGACAGGTTTGTCCGCTTCCTGCGTGACGCGCATCGAGCGCCAGTACGACGACACCTTCGGCGCGATGTAGCGATCCCACACGAAGCGCAACAGGACGCCATACAGAATCGCACCGACAATCAGCGGCCAATAGCGGCCGAGCTGCGCGCCCGCCCACGTGAAGAAGTTCGACGCGGCGGCCGGGAACGGTAGGCCGGACGTGACCGCAAACAGGAAGAACGCGATCAGCGGCACCATGAATAGCCACACCGAGAGCGCGATTACAGAAGCCCGCCGGCCGATGAACGTAAGCCAGTCACGCATTGACGCATCGTTCGTCGGCAACCGCCACGGCACCGGATGAAGCACCGACACCACGAAAAGCGGAATCGCCAAGACGATCCAATACCCCGGACTGGACCACTGCAACGCATGATCGACCGTCACAGCGAGGGTCGATTGCGCGCTTTGTAGATGATTAAGTGCGTTCGGAAACGACACGGCGTTCTCCCAAGAATTAGGGGGGAAACCCGAGAGACTTTCGTCTCTCGGGTTGTGGGTCGGCGTGTGCCGTAGCACGGACAGATTGCCTAAAAAGGCGCACCACCCTGCCGAGCAGATGCGGTCTGCGGCCGTACAACAATCGAAGGCTTCCCACGCCTTCAACCTTGACGCTACTGACGCAGGCTTGTGGCCTGTTTGTCGGTTGACGCACCGGAGTCAAACCCCGGCTTGCCACAGCGAACACGGCGAGATAACGCCGTCTCTCTGTTTGCTACCGGCCAAAAAATGGCCGTCTTGCCCGCCGGCCTGACCGCTGCCGGGTTGACTTACGCGCGATGATGCACGCGATTTGTTGATGACACCGGCCCCGAGCTGCGGGCCGAGCTGACCAACGGCCTGACCGCTGCCGAGGTGAATCCGACCTTGACGGCCGGCAACTGCACTGCTTACTGCCATGTCACGCCCTCCTATTGAAAGGTTGATTGCACGTTGGACACCCCCGGATTACCAGTCCGAAGACGGGCGCGGTTACCAGCCGCACCCGTTCCAACACTCCACTGCGGGAACCACCCCGCAAACACACCGTTTTGCAACCGCTTCGGACTTTCGGACAGGTTTGCACCTGCTGTTTGCGCTTCAGACGAATCGCGACAAACAGCTACACGGCTTGCGCCGTGAGGCCCTACTGATCCAATCTCCCTCGCATAGCCACCGGGTTACCAGCCCGGTATTGGCCTTAGCGATTCCCACGTTAGTGCAACGCTACTGACGCCAAACTGCGCGCCAGAGCACCACGCCTGCGCCTCAAGCAACAACAGTGAGGTGTTCCCTCTCACCCATAAGGTTTTCAGCGGCCCGAGATTCCAAAGCAGCTCGCTTACCTGTTGTGCCGTCAACGGCTTCGTCTTCAGACAGGCTTGATGCCCCACCACATAGCGACCTCGACGGCCGCATTTACACGCTTAAGCTATACAGCGACCCCACCAGCTTGCGCCGGTAGGTGCCGCGTGCGCCAGGTTTCCCCTTGCACGCCTGCGCCCTTTTGGAACGCCTCAGCAGCCTACGTGTGTGGCATAGGTTCTACGGTTTCCCGCAGCCCCTAGACGGTGCTAACGACGGCCGAAGCCGTCTCCCGTTTTCACGCTACACAGGGCAATAGCGCATTTCCTCGCTATGCCCGTTTCCGTGTCGCCCAACCTCGTTCCCCATGCTTCGCGGGGATTGAGTCGAAGGACGGAGTTACACCGTCCAGCGCTCGTCGTAGTCGTACCAGCGCCATTACGCGCATACGACTTCAGCGGTCTAAGCACGGTTGGTAGCCGTGCCTCGAGCCATACAGCTCAACGGTGGTGTGATGGAATCCAGGGGGTGGTCAGCCCCCGGACGTGTACTGCGGTCGGTGGGAGCTGCCCCTGTACCGTGCAATCGCTTGGAGCGATTTACACCACGGACGGCAACCGGTTTGGTGCTGCTAGGGTTGGTTGCCCTCTTGCTGCATCGCTGGTCGCTTGTGGCGGCCCCGGCGACGCAGGTAATGCACGCGTCGCTAGGGTCGCTTGTGGCGGCCAGCGAGTGCATTGTAGCGCCGATTTATATCGGCGTGCGTTTCGAGCGGAATCTCTTATAATTAGCCGGGAATGCAAAGCATCCCGGATAAGTGGAATGCCTTACGGCATAAGCCATCGCATTAGCACTGAATGTTTCCGAGATAAACACTGATAAGACCCTATTTAATGAAAGCTACCTCGCCTATCGTGGTTCGATACAAGACGCTGCTTATGCAGCGTCTTCTGGATCTCGTTAGACATGGCTATCGGCACCACACGGCCGGCACGATCAAGGCTGATCGCGCCGAGGCGTTGTGCGTGAAATTCGGCGAGCGGTATGACGTGTTTTTGAACGAGAACCAGCGCGCCTATCGAAAGACGCTCGGCAAGGCGAATGCGCGATTGATCCTCGCCGACCTCGAGCACAGTGACGTGCTGCATTGGTTCCTGATGGTGACGGACGGCGAGCATGCCGCTCACAAGCTCGAAAATCTCAAAGATACGTTGTCGCAGGGAGAGCGTGTACAGGTCTCCGGTTATGAGCTGCTGAAGCTGCCGCATTCGAAGGCGGCCGGTGGAGGCGTTCGCCTAACGTGGCGCATGACAACCGAGACAGAGCGGGCGTGGCGGTTTCAGATTCGTTCCACCGTCCGCGCGAAGCGCGCCGATGAGCTTGTGCCGGTGCTAGTGCGGTCGTTGTACCAGACGCCCGGTTTCCACACGACGCGCGTCCAGGTCGGGAAGCTGGTCGCGTTCCTGACTGGTGAGTGGGTTCGCTCCGGCCGGAAGGCCGAGGCGCTGACGCTGCCCGGTGCCCTGCCCTACGTGCGCCGAATGGCCGACGAAAATTTCACGCTGTACGACTGGCTCGCCGCTCGAGCGCCGGGCCACAACCGAGGTGACAAATGAGCGAAATCGAAAAGCAAGCGGAATCGGTGACTTTCACCGCTGACGAATGGAAGGGCGAGGAAGCGACCGAGGCGTTCGGTGTGCGGAAGGTTGTGCCGAAGAAAAAGGAGCCGACGCCCGGTGTGAAAGCTGTCCTCGTGTTCGAGGACAGCTTTCGCCGCGCCAAGAAGCACCTGAAGGCTTATCCGTTGCTGCGGCCGCAGCTCGACTTGCCCGAGCTGATTAGCGCGATGATCGACGTTTGCGACGCCGATCCGGCGATCATGGGGAAGGTGACAAGGCGAATCATCGACGTGCGCAAGCAGCAGCTTGCGGCGATGGAGGCCGGTACGACGCCGGCCACGTAAGCGGCGGTGTCAGACGAGCGAGCCTTGTCGGTCATCCTCGATCTGTTCGGCCTTTTGCTGTTTCGAGCTGCGTCGGCGATACTCACGGACGAACATCACGCGATCGCCCTTGAAGAACAACGCCGGATTGACCCAGTACACGTTCGGCAGCTTCGGGGCGAGAAATGCCTTGGCGAGCAATTCGCGCAGGCCGCGCTGAAACGTCTTGTCACTCATGCCAATGTCCCGGCCAGACAAGCCCTCGCCGAACCAGCTCAGGTAGACGGCATCGGCAAAGCCGCCGTTCATCGGCGTGCGTTGGTACTCATCGAGGACCGCCTGAAAGACACGCTGACCGGTCCGCGTCAGGTCGTAGCTGGCCGCTACGCCGGCCGCGAAGACCTTGACGAATTCGGCGTCATCTTTTTCCTCGATGTTGCGGATGACGGTCGCAGCCTGTACGACGCCATCGGAGTCAGTCAGGTCACGACTGATCCCGCTATCGACGTAGCGCCGCTTGATCGTGATCTTGCGCGGCTCGAGAAGCGGGTTCACTTCGGGCGAAAACGACAGGTTCCGAAGGTTCGGTTTTTCGTTGGACATTTTTCCTCGAAAATTTGTCTTTCATGCGGCAGAGGATGCACGAACGAAAGACAAAAATCAACCATTTTTTGTCTTTCGAAGTTACGCGGTTGTCTTTCGAGGTTACAGAGTTGTCGCTCGAGGTTACAGAGTTGTCGGTGCGATCTAGGCGCGACAAGGGTTTGCGGAACGCTCCTTCTCACTCTGTTTTAGCAGGCGCGATTTTCCGCCGCACGAAGGAGCTATACCCACCCCCCAATTTCGGCCCGCAAACGGCCCGAAACCGGGGGATACACGGTGCTCCGCACCTTGACGCCCCCCCCGGGCACCCCACCCGACCACACAGGCCCGTGGAGCCTTGGTCTAAGCCGCTGACGGGGCACAGCCCCGCCACCGACTAAGACCGGGATAAATTGCGCTCGGGCCGTCCTGCCGGCCGTCCCGACCGCTCAACCCGGCCCTTGTGAGGGCACCCGGCTGACCGGTTTTCGGTTAATCGAGGCCGATTTGTCTACAGAAAGGGGGCGGTCTGGGCGTCTGATGGGTCTGCGGCTTGAAATCCGGCCCGTGGTTCCGTTCCGGCACGTCGGCTGAGGGGGGGTTGGCCTGCCCGAAGGCAGTCAGCGGCTCAGAGCGCCGATTTTCGGGGCGCGTAGCGTAGCGCTTGGTTGAGGGTTTTCTATCTCACTTGGGCAAGCCGCGCAGCGGCGCGTCAGGCCCGAAGGGCTTGCTCGCGGGGAGCCGGTGGGCGGGGTACGGCATCCCGGCCCTGCCGGGACTGTCCACGCCCTTGTGGTGTGGACAGCGTAGCCGTCCACGGGCGGGCGCGGGTGCCCCGCCCTACCCTTGCAGACCATCGCCGGAACCGCGTCAGCGGGGCCGGCTCGTCAATTTTGCGGCTTTAGCCGCCTATTATGCGGCAGCGCACCACAGGCACGGGAAAAAGCATAAGCCTAGATTTTACGCGGGTTTGCGGGCCGACGGCGAGCAGCTGCAGGGCGACCGCGGCGACGCGAAAATGATGCGCCGCACTACGGAGTGCGGCACACGGTCAGGTCAGGCTTCTTCGGTTTCCTCATCCATCTCGTCGGCGTCGGCGTCATCCTCGACGGTCATCGCGCCGTGCAGGGGGCAATGCGGCGGGCCTGCCTGATCGAGCCACTTCCGCGACGTGCGAGCCGTGTAGCCGCATTTTTCGCACAGGCATTTGATGTGCCGCCGGCTTTGCTTTTTCGGGGCCGTGCTCGTTTCGTCCTCGTCGCGTTCTTCCCGCTCGACTTGCGAGCGCAGGCGACCGTGAGGCAGCGGGCCAGCTTCGGCAAGGATCGGCTCGAGGGCTGACCGGAACCGAGGACCGGCCGTCGTGGAACGCATTGGCCCATCGAGGCCGATTCCCTTCGCGACGCGGCGGAAGTCTTTGCCGTGGCCGGCCGGGATCCCGACAGCCGCATGCACCAGCTCGTGACCGAGGATCGCCGCAACTTCCATCGGCATCATGTCGGGCGATTCAGCCAGGTCGGGGCGGATGAAGATTTCGAAATGCCCGTCCTCGCTGCATCGATTGTCCCAACACTCGCCAATGCGTCGGCCGCGCCGGCCGGCCGACGTGAAGCCGATCGCAATACGGATGCGATCGGGCAGCGGGGCGTTCAGGTCTTCGAACATGGGGGCCATGCGTTCGGCGACGAAGTTCAGCCAAGACTCGCGGTTCGGATGTTGCACGGTGCCACCTCCAGAGGGTGCGTGTACACGATGCTATTTTAACGCAAAAGAGTGCGTGTACACGCTCTCTACGTGCCGAAATTTAACTTTATTGTGTCAAAACGTTACGACGTTATAGCGTTATGCGGTTACAACGCTATAACGTCGTAACGTTAAAAATGCGTGAGGTTGTGAGGTTAAAAAGTTATGAAGTTGTGCGGTTAGGGGTGTATGATGTTATGCAGTTACAGCGTTAGCGTTGTGGACCGGGCTGTAACGGGGGCGTCGCTGGTTTTGTGAGGTTATGACGCTGCGCAGTTATGCGGTTAAGAAGCTATGACGTTTTAACGCTACGGCGTTATGAGGTTGTGGCGTTACGAGGTTGTAGCGTCATGACTGTATAGTGTCGTAAACCTATAACTTTATGAGGTTACGAAATGAAGCAGCCGAAAGGGGTAGATGACTTGGCAGCTCGCTTGGGGGCCGCTGCGGCATCGCCGCTCGTTCCCGTGCCGGCTGACTCAGCGCCGGCGGCAGCACCGACGCCGGCACCGGCGCCGGTAGCAACGACGCCCGTGGCACGCGGACGCACGGCAGCGCGAGCAAAGCCGGCAGGGAATGGCAAGGAGAAGAAGGAGCCGGCCGACACTATGCAGTTGACGTTGCGCCCGACGCGCGCACTCTACGCACGCTATGTCGCGGCGGCGGCCGATCGCAGCCGGCAAGCCGGCCGCATGGTGTCGCCACAAGAGGTCATGCTTGAAATTCTCGAAAATGGGGAAGTATGAGCAACGTCGTTTATGTCGGCGGCCAGAAGGGCGGCACGACGAAAACCACCACGGCGCATTTGATGGGCCTTGGCGCGATCCTTCGGAAGCAGCCCGCCGCGTATGTCCTGACCGATCCGCATCGCCGTGTGAAGGCCGAGGGCCGGCCCTATGGCGTTCTGGACGGCCGGGACACTGACAAGCTCGCTCAGATCCTCAAGGCGAGCCAGAGCACGAAAAACGGTTGGCTGATCGTGGACGGCGGCGGCAACCGGCCGGCGTTCGACAAGGCGTTAGCCGAGCAGGCACAACTAACGATCTTGCCCTTTCGCGCGTCCGAGGAAGACCTCGAGGCCGTCGCGCTGGACCTACAGGCGATGCCTAACGCGCTCGCGCTGCCTTCCGCCTGGTCTACGAACAAGCACGCGCAGCAAGCCGCGCAGCGCTACATCGACGCGCTATCCAAGGCATTTCCGGGGCGCGTTCTGGCGACGCCGATATGGTTCGTCAACTCGGCGGCCGAGCTGCTAGGCGCGACGCTTGAAAGCCCGTCTACAGCGGTTCGGAACGCTGCACGGCATGCGTTCGACGTGCTGACGACCACGTTTGACGCGCACGCCGAGCTGCCGGCCGAAGTCGTCGACGCGGCACAGGACTAAATTAACCCATCCCGTTTACGCAAAACCGGGCTTGTCTATTCCCCGGTTTTGTCCTACCTTTGCCATGTCTAGGGACAATCCGCGCTATCCGTGGTGCGTCTCTCGACGCTCCCGGATGGCCTTTTTCTACTCTGTTGAAGGAGGTTCATCATGGCATCGGTAAATAAGGTCATTCTCGTTGGTAATCTCGGCGCTGATCCCGAAGTGCGTTATCTGCCGAGTGGCGATGCAGTTGCGAATATTCGTCTCGCAACCACGGATCGCTACAAGGACAAGGAAAGCGGCGAACCGAAGGAAGTGACCGAATGGCACCGTGTCTCGTTCTTCGGCCGGCTCGCTGAAATCGTGAGCGAGTATCTGAAGAAGGGTTCGTCGGTATATGTCGAGGGTCGCCTCCGCACGCGGAAGTGGCAAGCGCAGGACGGCACCGACCGCTACTCGACCGAGATCGTTGCTGACCAGATGCAGATGCTTGGCGGCCGTCGTGACGCGGGCGATGCAGGAGGCGATTCGGAGTCGGGCGCAGCAGCAGAACCCGCAGCAGCTCAATCCGAACGCAGCGCGAGCAAGAAGCGCTCGCGTCGTGCGGAGCCTGCAACGGTACAGGGCGCTGACGAGATGGACGACGGGGATATTCCGTTCTAGATCGGTCTACGGGAGCTGGCTTTTTAGCCAACGCAGCAAAGGAAAAGGGAGAGAAGGCAACTTCTCTCCCTTTTTTTGTCTGCCGATTTTATGCACTTCGCATGAATGCGGTATTTTTATCCCGCACCAGATTGTTAAATCGCGTTAATCCAATCGCCTGATCGAAAATTGGAACATAGTTTCGTTACGAAATATTTTATTCAACGGTCCCAAATAGTCCGATAATTTGTCCGACGTTACTCGTGTTCGCTTGCTGCCCGTCCGGGCACTGCTCGAGGTACTGACGGCGCGCGTCGC
>JAYFSB010000003.1:0-22884 GCA_040946865.1 Burkholderia sp. | reverse complement strand
GGACAACTTCGTTCATGATCGATTCGCTTCGCAGGCTTGACGACATCACGAATGCAGACACTTGATCAGCATTGCCTAAACGTTATGTCGAACTCGCGCTCGCCGAGATCGACCTGTCCGACATGACGAGCATTGCCGTCGACGAAACGTCCTACCAACACGGACACAACTACCTGACGCTCGTGGCTTGATACGCTCGAACGCAAAGTCCTGTTCGTAACTGAAGGCAAGGATGCTGCGACGATCGAAGCGTTCATCGCAAGCCTGTGCGAGCATGGGGGAGAGCCCGAGGAGCAGATCACGTCGGTCAGCATTGACATGTCGCCCGCGTTTATCAACGGCGTCGAAACGAACCTGCCGAATGCTCGCATCACCTTCAGCAAGTTCCACGTCGTCGCTCATGCGTCGAAAACTGTGGACCCAATGCGGCGAATCGAGCAGCGAACCGATCCGGAACTCAAGGGATTGCGATGGCCGCTGCTGAAGGATCGCGACCAAGCGGACCGCCCGCGCGTGGCGCTACCGTGAGCAACTTCGGGAGATTCTCGATCGCAAGCAGATCAACGTCGTCAGCGAAATACTCGAGCAGTGGTGCGCGAACTTCATACGCTCGAAGATCGATCCGATGAAGGACGTCGCCCGCATGATCCGCAGTCATGTCGACGGCATCGTCGCCTGGACCCAGACGCGTCAGATCAACGGCTTCCTGGAAGCCATCAACGGACTCTTCCAGGCCGCCAAGCGAAAGGTGCGCGGGGAAATATAATACCAACCTCACGACCATGCGCACCGTGCTGTTTCTGATCTCCGGCAAGCTCGACTTCTCGAAGATCAACCCACATATCGCCTAACCCACTCAAATTTCAAGAGAGCCAAAGAGATCATGATCACAGGCTCTTCAATACGGTTCGCAGCATATCGGGGTCGGCAATGGCCGTCGACCTTGACCACCGCTTGTCCGAGTCGGACTTCAATCGTGCCAACGGGCACAGCCGGTTTTGCGATCTCCGGTTTGATTGGTGGCGCTGCGATGACCTCCGGCCTCATATTGCTCACGACCATCACTGTCAGCAGCGTTGCCTCTGACTCCCTTTGCTCGGCACGATACCGGTGCCGCCAGGTGAACGCCAGATTCGCATTCGGACCATGCTCGCGAGCCAGTTTGGCGACTGAAACACCTGGCTCGCACGCGAGCGATTGCTATGCGACGCCGGAACTCAGGACTATAGTTCGGGCGTCCTTTGCGACTACCCGGCTTCTCTCTGTGCCTAACAAAGTGGTGTCCATTGCTTCGAAAATGATGGACACCACTTTGGCGTCGATCTTTGCTGTCGTCTACGACGGTCATGCCGAGTCGCTTACATGGGTACGGACTTACTACGTTCGACATGGTTGCCTCCCTCGATTTGAAGGCACCCATCATGAGGCAAAAAATCAACATGGGAAAACGGTCGGCCCGAGCCACCTTGTAGCTGTCTCGTCGCCCTGCGACTCGGTGCGCGAGCGCACCAGCGCGAGGTCGGAACCGGCTTGCGGCTCAGTCAGGTTCATGGTGCCGAGGGGGTCCATTCGCCCGAGATCAGCTTCGGCCCGTGGCGCGCCTTTTGCTCGTCGGTACAGGCCTTCAGCAGCGCCTCGAGCGCGCCGTCGGTCAGCAGCGGGCACAGCGTGAAGGACAGATTCGAGGCGTTGAGCATCTCGATGCAAGGCGTGGCGATCAGCTTGGGCAGGCCCCTTGGCCTGTCGTACTCGGTCGGATGCGGCGGGTCTCGCTGAAGCCGGCCGTTTCCGTCACGGCACCCTGTCTCCATGAGCTCGGCGGCTTGTCGCCCTCAACATTCAGCGGTGCCAGTACCTCGCCGCAGAACTTCTGCCGACTCGCCGAGCACGGCCTGCGCCGTGTCGAAGCCGGGTAGCTTCGCGACGTCGTTGATGCCGGCCAGCTTTTTCATCACGAGCAGCATGTCCTTGATGGGCGCGATATAGCTCATGGTGCCCCCTCCTCTGCCTGCTTATGGAGTATAAGTAAAGAAAAGGGCGCTTGTCGCGCCCCTTGGTGCTGGGTGTCAGCGTCTCGTCATCAATGCGCGATACGGCTCGCGCCTCAGCCGAGCTCGGACACAAGTTCCGGCACCACCGTGAACAGGTCGCCGACGATGCCGTAGTCAGCCACGCTGAAGATCGGCGCTTCCTCGTCCTTGTTGATCGCCACGATTACCTTCGAGTCCTTCATCCCGGCCAGGTGCTGGATCGCACCCGAGATGCCTACTGCGATGTACAGTTGCGGTGCCACGATCTTGCCGGTCTGGCCCACTTGGTAATCGTTCGGCACGTAGCCCGCGTCGACCGCCGCGCGCGAGGCACCCAGCGCCGCCGACAGCTTGTCGGCTAGCGGTTCCAGTACCTTCGCGTAGTTTTCGCTGCTACCCAGACCACGGCCGCCCGACACGATGATGTTCGCGCTGGCCAACTCCGGACGATCGAGCTTGGTCACTTCACGGTTCACGAACTGCGACTTGCCGCTGTCGGCCGCCACCTCGATCTTCTCGACCGATGCGCTGCCGCCTTCGGCCGCCACCGGATCGAAGCCCGTCGAGCGCACCGTGATCACCTTGATGGGGTCGCTCGATTGCACCATCGCGATCGCGTTGCCAGTATAGATCGGGCGCTCGAAGGTATCGGCACTGTCGACCGCTGTGATGTCCGAGATCTGGGCCACGTCCAGCTTCGCCGCTATACGCGGTGCCACGTTCTTACCATAGGCAGTGGCGGGCACCAGGATGTGCGAGTAATCCTTCGCGATGTTCAGCACCGTGGCTTCCACGTTCTCCGCCAGGCCCTCGGCCAGTTGCGGCGCGTCGGCCAGCAGCACCTTCGCCACACCGGCGATCTTCGCTGCCGCGTCGGCTGCGCCCTGCGCATTGCCGCCCGCCACCAGCAGGTGGATGTCGCCGCCGATCTTCTGCGCGGCCGCCACCGTGTTCATCGTCGCCGCCTTGATCGTAGCGTTGTCGTGTTCGGCAATGATCAGAATCGTCATCTTTCCTGTCTCCGTTTACAGCACTTTCGCTTCGGTCTTCAGCTTCTCGACCAGCGTCTTCACGTCGGCCACCTTCACACCCGCCGCGCGCTTGGGCGGCTCCGCCACCTTCAGCGTTTTCAG
Source organism: Burkholderia sp. (assembly GCA_040946865.1). GTDB lineage: Bacteria > Pseudomonadota > Gammaproteobacteria > Burkholderiales > Burkholderiaceae > Burkholderia. Next base: position 19,721 of record JAYFSB010000003.1, on the reverse strand, counting down.
GTGCAGGCTCACGTCCACGCCCAGGTCTTCCGGCTTGACCGTCTCCAGGGGCTTCTTCTTCGCCTTCATGATGTTGGGCAGCGTCACGTAGCGCGGCTCGTTCAGGCGCAGGTCAGTGGTCACCACCGCCGGCAGCGTCAGCGCCAGGGTTTCCGAACCACCGTCAACTTCACGCGCGACCGTTGCCTTGCCATCTGCCACCGTGACCTTCGAGGCGAAGGTCGCCTGCGGCAGGCCCGCCAGCGCGGCCAGCATCTGGCCCGTCTGGTTCGAATCGTCGTCGATCGCTTGTTTGCCGAGGATCACCAGTTGCGGCTGCTCCTTATCGACAAGCGCCTTCAGAATCTTGGCCACGCCTAGCGGCTCCACACCCTCGCCAGCTTCCACCAGGATTGCCCGGTCGGCACCGATCGCCAGCGCCGTATGCAGCGGCGCCTGCGCCACGCCGATTGACACGGCGATCACTTCCGTTGCCGTGCCCGCTTCCTTAAGGCGCACCGCCTCTTCCACGGCGATCTCATCGAAGGGGTTCATCGACATCTTCACGTTCGCGATATCGACGCCCGTTCCATCCGACTTCACGCGCACCTTCACGTTGTAGTCGACCACTCTCTTTACTGGCACCAGGATTTTCATACACACGCTCCAAAGTTACGAATACGACCGACGGCCATTCTATAGTGTAGCCCAGCCTCGAGGCGGTGACCCGAGCCTCGCGGCCCACCTCGACCGACGAGGATAACGGTATTCGGCGACACGCCGGCAATAGCGAACGATCGATCTATTTTAAGGGAAAAAAACCGGACACCAAGCCCGGGTTTTGGACCCCCGCCTCTAATCGCCGGCACGCACGATGCTCGACCGCGCGCCGGTCGCTACAACGCGATCATCGCGCCGCCGAATTTGCCTTCCAGATAGCGCTTCACCTCTGGCAAGCGGTAGACGGCCACCAGCTTGGCGACCCAAGGGCTTGCCTAGGTCCACCTCGCACACCGCCAGGATGTTCATGTAGGGCCGCGTTGACATCGGCTAGCGAGCGCGGGGATCTGCGCTGCATTGGGCTGGGCGTAGTCGGAGAACTCGACGATGCGGATCTCGAGCTCTTACGTGGCGGCGACCTTCTTCACCACCTCCATCACCTGTGCGTGCGGGCCGGCGCAGTCACAGCCGACGCGGATCGTCTCGGCGGCCGCGCGTGCGGCACCGCAACCGAGGACGGCGGCGGCAAGCAGGCGTCTTTGCATCGGGACAGGCTTCGTGAGGATCGCGCGGCTTCAACTAGCGCGAAAGGCTCGTCGAGAAATCAACGAGGGCGGCGCAGCAATGCCGCGCAACGGCTCAGCGATGGCTCATCAACCGACGCACCAGCCAGTCGCCGAACGACTGCACAATCTGCACGAACACGATCAGGATCACTACCACGGCCCACATCACCTCGGGTTCGTAGCGCTGGTAGCCATAGCGGATGCCGAGATCGCCGAGCCCGCCGCCGCCGATCGCGCCGGCCATCGCCGAGTAGCCGACCAACGACACGAAGGTGATAGTCAGCCCCGACACGATGCCGGGCCAGGCTTCCGGCAGCAGCACCTTGAACACGATTTGGCGGGTGGTTGCGCCCATCGCCAGCGCGGCCTCGATCAGCCCGCGGTCGACCTCGCGCAGCGCGGTCTCGACCAGCCGCGCGATGAATGGCACCGAGGCCAGCGTCAGCGGCACCACGGCGGCGGCCGTGCCGATCGACGAGCCGACGATCAGGCGCGTGAACGGAATCACCGCGACCAGTAGGATGATGAAGGGCGTCGAGCGCACCGCGTTGACCAGGCCGCCCAACGCGCGATTGACGCCTAAGTTCTGCAGCACACCCTGGCGATCGGTTAGGTAGAGCAGCACGCCGAGCGGCAGCCCTATCAGCGCGCCGACCACGCCCGAGATGCCGACCATGATCAGCGTCTCCCAGAACGACTGCATGAACATATCCAGCATTTCACTCAACATACGACAACTCCTCGATCACCACGCCCTGCTCGCGCAGATATGCGAGCACCGCCAGCGAGCTGAAAGCCTGGCCCTGGATCTTGTCGATCTGGCCGTGCAGGATGTTGAAGCTCAGCTCGTAGCGTCGGATCGTCTTCGACAGGATCGGCTGGTCCACGCCGCGGCCGCTCTTCAAGCGCTCCGCGACGCGCGCCTTCAGCGCTGGCGGCAGTTTCTGCGCGATCACGTCGCCGATCAGCGCGCGCGTGATCTCGTGATGCGGCTGCATGAAGACCTCGATCACCGGTCCCGTCTCGACCATGCGGCCGGCATCGAGCACCGCCACAGGCATCGAGCACCGCCACATGATCGCAGACCTGCTTGATCACATCCATCTGGTGGGTGATCAGCACGATGGTCAGGCCCAGTTCGCGGTTGATCTTGCGCAGCAGGTCGAGGATCGCGCACGTCGTTTCCGGGTCGAGCGCTGCTGAGGTCGCCTTGTCCGACAGCAGTACCTGGGGCTTGCTGGCCAGTGTGCGCGATGCCCACACGCTGCTTCTGCGCCGTCAGCTCGAGCAGGAGCAGTACGGTCGCCTCGATCTCGGCGCGCTTCATGCCGGCCAGCTCTAGCGGCAGGGCCACATTCTCGTAGACGGTGCGCGAAGACAGCAGGTTGAAGTGCTAGAAAATCATGCCGATGTCGCGGTGCGTAGATCCGTCACCGACAGCAGGGCTAGATCGCGGCCGTCCACCACCACGTTGCCCTCGCTGGGGGCGCACCAGCGTGCTCTTGTCGACGCCGCTGCGGCCGATGATGCCGAACACCTCACCACAGGGAATCGACAGGTTGACGTTGTGCAGCGCCTCGACCAAGCCTTGCGACCCGACAAATCGCTACGACAGGTTGCGAATTTCGATCATGTAAACAAAGCGGCGGAAGCTGCGAAGCCGATCGTGTCGGGCCTCGCCGGCGGCCGCCATCATATCCGAGAATAGTCACGACGGCCTCAAATCTGAAGTGCAACGCCTACCGAGAGGTATTGTGGGTATTACGTTGCGATAAGACCCTACAAATACCTGAGTTGTGAAGTGCTCACAATGATCCAGCTGAGCCTTGAGCAGGGACCGGGCCGTCCGCTGCTCGCTGGCGGCTATCGTGCGCCGCTCGCCCAGCAGGGTGCTAGTTGCCTGGCAAGCCCGAACGCAACAATCCCGCCCGACTGGACCCGCAGGGGCCGCTGTAGGCGACAGACGAGCGGTTACTGCGTGAGCAGCACTCCCCCGAACAGATCGCCTGTCTGCGACAGGCCCGCAAGCGTCGGCGGCCCCGGGCGCGTGGCGAAGACCGCCGGGGCAGGCAGCATCCACGATCGTCCGGCTGAGATCGACGGGCGGATCGTGCCTGGGCACTGGGAAGGCGACCTGATCAAGGGCGCGCGTCATGCGTCTTCGGGCGCGACGCTAGTCGAGCGCACCTCGCTGTTCGTCACCCTGGGCAAGATGGAGGACGCCACTGCCGACGCCGCCGTCACTTCGTGCGGCCATGATCCTGAGCCGCATCGACCCCAGTGCCATCTTTTCATGACCTATAATAAGAAACAGAAGATGACCAGGCATGAGCAGCTTTGTGAGACCACCGGCATCAAGGTCTACTTCGCTGTCCGTATAGCCCTTGGCAGCGCGAGCGCAACGAGAACACCAATGGACTACTGCATCTGGCCGTGTTCTCCCAGGCCGAACTCGACGACATCGCCTATAAAATGAACACCCGGCCGCGCAAGAGCGTGGGCTGGAAGTGTCCGGCCGAACTGTTCATGCCCGAATCGTTCGATGTTCGTCAGAATCATCATGAAATCGTTGCTTTAGGGGATGTCCTTCGGGCGCAACCAGCTTCTGTTGCACTTCAACCTTGACACTTGCCCACGCATTTTAACGCAAGCGCCTCATTTCCCTTAATAGTCGATTTCGCTACTTTTATAACCAGACGACCTCAAATCTGAAGTGCAACACCTACCGAGAGGTATTGTAGATATTGTGTTGCGATGCAACCCTACAAACACCTGAGTTGTGAAGGGTGCACGATGATCCAGCTGAGCCTTGAACAGGGACCGGGCCGTCCGTTGCTCGCTGGCGGCTATCATGCGCCGCTCGCCTAGCAGCGAGCCAGGCCCGGCGCAACAATCCGCCTGACTGGACTCGCAGGGGCCGCTACGGGCGAAGGTCGAGCGGTTGCTGCGTGAGTGGTACTCTCCTGAACAGATCGCGAGCATACTGCGAAATATGATCCCCGATGAGCCAACCCTGCTGGCCAGCCACGGAAACGATCTATACTGCGTTGTAACGCCCTGCCGCGCGGCCAGTTGCGAGCGGACAGATCGCCTGTCTGTGACAGGCGCCGCAAGCGCCGGCGGCCCCGGGCGCGTGGCGAAGACCGCCGGGGCAGCACCCACGATCGTCCGGCTGAGATCGACAAGCAAATCAGTGCGCAGGCACTGAGAAGGCGACCTGATGTCATGCGTCTTCGGTCGCGACGCAGATAAACGCCCGCCCGCGCAAGAGCTTGGGCTGGGAGTATCTGGCCGAACTGTTCATGCCAGAATCGTTCGATATTCGTCAGCATCATCATGACATCGTTGCCTTGGGGGATGCCATTCGGGGGCAACAGGCTTCTGTTGCATTTCAACCTTGAAACTGTCCCTCTAAATTTAGGGTCGAGTTATTAAATAAAGTTTGACGAGCGTTTTTTTTCTGCGATATCTTCTGTACCCAAGTCATGTCGCCATGTCGAAAACTGGCGGCGGATTGTTGGACGGGCGATCACCGCCAGCCTGATTGCCGCGCAGAAGCACCGAACGATGCCGCGATGGCGTCGATTCCGACGGGCGACACAACACAGAGGTTCTGGCTTTTTGATCATTCGGGCAGCAGGGACCCGTCGCTATCGATTTGGAATCCGAACGATATTGCGCGGGACCAGCTCCCCGGTTACTTGGCGTATCCCGTCCGGGGGGATTGATTTGATAATGAAAATTGAAGAGGTCCTCGCCGCGTCGAACAGCGGGCTGGCGCAACTTGGCCGTCCCCGCCAGTACGACGCCTCGCGCAAGCAGCCGGTACGGCGCTACGTGCGGATTGCCATCGTGCTGTTGCTGCATGTCGTGCTGATCTACGCGCTGCTCAACGGCCTTGCCACCAAGGTTGTGCAGGTCATCCAGCACCCGATCGAAACCCGCATCATCGAGCCGGTCAAACCTCCGCCGTTGGTGCCGATCGTCAAGCTGCCACCACCGAAATTCGCTCCGCCGCCGCCGTTCGTGCCGCCTCCCGAGGTGCAGGTGCCGGTGCAGACGCCGATCGTCCACCAAGCCGCGCCCGTGGTCTCCGCGCCCGTCACTGTCACTATGCCGCCGCCGATTGCCGCTCCCGCGCCCAAGCCAGTCAGCCATGAAGTGGGCGTGGTGTGCCCAAATTCGGATCAGATCCGTGGCTCGGTCCGCTATCCGCAGGCCGCGCAGGAAAACAACATCATCGGCGACGTGCTGATCGAATTCACGGTCGACGCGGACGGCAAGATCACCAACGAGCGGGTCGCGCAGTCGGCCGATTCCGATCTCGATCGAGCCGCCTTCAATGCGGTCAGGCAATTCAAGTGCGTCGGGCAGGGGCAGCCGGTACGTGTGCAGGTTCCTTTCTCGTTCAACTTGAACTGAGTCCATCAATCTGAAGCGGTGCCGGCGGGGCCGGTACCGGGCGGCGAAGCACGTGAGGTGTTCGTCAGTACAACGAATCGACAGGAGTTGGGTATGGCCAAACGTTCGATCACCGCGCTCGCGGCAAGCATGATGATTTCCGCCACTGGGCTGCTTGCTACGGGCACCTTGCTGGGGCCGCAGGCTGTGTACGCGCAGTCGAGCGATGCCGTGGCTAGCTTGGTGCCGGTGGCTGCCCAGATGGCGCCCGTCACCGAGGCCGCGCCGGCGGCCGACGCGGTGCCGCCACCGGCACCGACCGCCACCGAGGCGGTCAGCAATCCCTACGGGCTCGGCGCGCTGTGGAAGGGCGGCGATTTCGTCGCGCGCTTCGTGCTGGTGCTGCTGGTCATCATGTCGATGGGCAGCTGGTACATCATGATCACCAAATTCCTCGAGCAGCTGCGCGTCAATCGCCGCGCCAAGCACGCCGACGAACAGCTGTGGATCGCGCCGGACCTGGCCGAGGGTGTCAAGCTGCTCGACGAGGCTTCGCCGTTCCGCTTCCTGACCGAAACCGTCATCGAGGCGGACGAGCATCACAAGGAAGCGCTGCTCGAGGCCGTCGACCGCAACACCTGGATCGACGCTTCGGTCGAGCGGGGCATCACCAATGTCTCGAACCGCATGCAGGACGGCCTGGCCTTCCTCGCAACGGTCGGTTCGACCGCCCCGTTTGTCGGCCTGTTCGGCACGGTGTGGGGGATCTACCACGCGCTGACGGCGATCGGCATCGCTGGCCAGGCTTCAATCGACAAGGTCGCGGGCCCGGTGGGCGAAGCGCTGATCATGACCGCGATCGGTCTGGCGGTGGCCGTGCCGGCGGTGCTCGGCTACAACTTCCTGGTCCGCCGCAACAAGTCGGTGATGGAGCGCGTGCGCAACTTCGGTGCCCAGCTGCATACCGTGGTGCTGGCTGGCGGCGGCAAGCGCGCGGTGCATGCGCCGGTCGCCTCGCTCGGCAGTTGAGTGGAGATTCGCCATGGCCATAAGTGTCGGGCAGGAGGAAGGCGGCGACGAGGTGATCGCCAATATCAACACCACGCCGCTGGTAGACGTGATGCTGGTGCTGCTGATCATCTTTCTGATCACGATCCCGGTGGTTACGCACACGATCCCACTGCAGCTGCCCAAGGAAACCGTGCAGCCGCTGCAGACCAAGCCTAAGAGCATCGAGATTGCCGTGAACCGCGAGGGCCAGTATTTCTGGGGCGAGAAGCTGGTCGACAGTCCGACCCTGCTCGCCAGGCTGAAGGACGTTTCGCAGATGAATCCGCAGCCCGACGTGCACGTGCGCGGCGACCAGGACACCCGCTACGAATTCATCGGGCGCCTGATCACCGACTGCGAACGGGCGGGAATCGCAAAAGTGTCTTTCATTACCGAGCCGTCGGCTCGCGGCTAGGAGCAGGCGATGGGAATGAACGTTTCGCGCGGTGACGGCGCGCCGGAAGTGATGGTGGACATCAACACCACGCCGCTGATTGACGTGATGCTGGTGCTGCTGATCATGCTGATCATCACCATCCCGATCCAGATGCACTCGGTGAAGATGGACCTGCCGGTCGGCAGTCCGCCGCCGGCATCGCCGCCCGAAGTGGTGCAGATCGACATAGACTTCGACGGCACCACCACCTGGAACGGCACCCTGGTACCGAATCGCGCAGCGCTCGAGCAGAAGCTCTCGCAGGCCGTGACCGAGCCGGTGCAGCCGGAGATCCATCTGCGACCGAACAAGCTGGTGCCGTATCGCGACGTGGCGGGCGTGCTGGCCGCCGCGCAGCGTGTGGGTGCCACCAAGATCGGCCTAATCGGCAACGAACAGTACATGCAGTAACGAACCCCGGGTACCTTGATGATCGACCAACGGATGAAGCGCGTCGCACTCACCATGGGGGGGTTTCTTGCCTGCGCCTCGGCCATCTCGCACGCGACCGACTCGCTGCGCCCTGAGATCGCCAAGCCGCTCGCGGCCGCGCAGGAGCTCTATCGCGCCCACAAGTATCGCGACGCGCTCGGCAAGATCGCGCAGGCACAGGCCGTGCCAAACAAGACTCCCTACGAGGCTGTGACGGTCGACGAGATACGCGGCGCGGCCGCCATCGCGGCGGGCGATACCGGCACCGCGCAGCAGGCCTACGAGGCGGTGCTGGCCTCGGGTCATGTCGGCGCGGCCGACGAGCAGCGCACCGCCGCCACGCTGGCGGGCCTGTATTTCCAGCGGAAGAACTACGCGGCGGCGATCCGCACCGCGCGACGCTATCAGAAAGCGAGCGGCAACGATCCCGAGATGCACACGCTGCTGCTGCAGTCCTACTACCTCTCGAATGACTGCAAGCAGGTAGTGGCCACTCTCAAGCCGGCGGTGGACGCCGACACGCACGCTGGGCGCGTCACCGACGAAGGCTCGCTGCAGATGCTGGCCACCTGCACGCAGCATGCCAACGACAGTGCGACCTATCTCTCGGCGCTGGAATCGCTGGCCATCCATTACCCGAACCCGGCCTACCAGTCCCAACTGTTCAACGCGATCCGCATGCGGCCGGGCTACCTGTCCTCGCTGGACCTCGACATTTACCGGCTACGCCGTGCCACTAACACCCTGGCGAGTGTCGACGACTACATGGAGATGACCCAGCTCGCGATCGTGGTTGGCTCGACCGCCGAAGGCAAGCAGGTGATCGACCAGGGCTTTTCCTCCGACGTGCTGGGCCACGACGCCCAGGCCGACCGCGAGAAGCACCTGCAGGCACTGGCCGCCAAGCGCCTGACCGCACCGCCCGATCCCAACAATCCGGTCGGCTCGGTCGATGTCGGCCTGAACCTGGTGTTCGCCGGCAAGAGCGCCGAGGGCATCGCCCAGATCCGCCAGGCGATCGCCAAGGGTGGCCTTGCGCACCCGGATCTCGCGCAGTTGCGGCTCGGTGAGGCTTATTACGTGGCCGGCGACAAGGCCCATGCGGTGCAAGCGTTCCGTGCCGTCAACGGGAACGACGGGACAGCCGAGCTGGCGCGGCTGTGGACCCTCATCGTGACGAAATGAACATCGATCTAACATGGTTCCGATCCTCGATGAATCGAGGTCCGTGTCGGCGGCGATCGGCGGCCAGATCCGCCGTACTCCGGCAGCGGCTGACGCTGGACGAGGTGGCGGTGATGGCGGGCATCTCCAAGCCGTTCCTCTCGCAGGTCGAGCACAGCGCGCGACGCACTCGCTGCGATCGCTGGTCGGCATCGCCCGCGCGCTCAGCGTGAGTGCAGTACTTCGTCGAGGTGCCCACCGAGGCCAAGTCGGTACGGCGCAGTTCTTCAGCTGTGCGGACTTGGCCAATGCGTTAGCGCGGCTGACCAGCCGCTAACTCGACGCGGTGCTGGTGAAGATGCCGGTGGACCATGCCCAGTTCGCCGTGGCGTCGAATATGGGCGAGCAGTTCCTGTAGGTGATACGCGGCGAGATCGCGCTAACCCTTGACGGTCGCACCTTCACGCTGAAGCAGGGACATACCGCGCACTACGAGGCCAATGTCACGCATGCATGACGTAACACGTGCCCGGGAGCGTCTGAGTCGGGACGCCGAGAGGCTGTTCTGACCGAGCAGGCGGCCGGCAGGGGGGGGGAAAGCGGGTAGGCAAGCAAAAACAACAGCGGACCGCTGCCACGGTCCGCAAATAGGCAGGAGGCATCGCGGAGGACGCAAAGTCGCGACGATCCAGTCGATCGAACCGGTCGCGAAGCAGGCAACTGTCACTCAGACAGTATCGCTCGCATTACCGACAAATTGTAAGGATGCCGTCACGGATGCATCCGCTGCGGACGACGCAGTAACACGCATTGCACAGCAGGGAACCGGCAATCAAACAGGGGCTCATCATTGAAAAATGAGTGGGTTACGAGCCATGCAGATTGATCTTTGAGAGTCGAGCCTTGCCGGCGATCAGAAATAGCACGGTGCGCATGGTCGTGAGGTTGTGGTGTATATCCCCCCGCGCGCCTCTCGCTTGGCGGCCTGGAAGAGTTCGTTGATGGCTTCCAGCAAGCCGTTGGTCTGACGCGTCTGGGTCGAGGCGACGATGCCGTCGAAATGACTGCGGATCATACGGGCGACGTCCTTCATCGGATCGACTTTCGAGCGCATAACGTTCGTGCACCACTGCTCGAGCATGTCGCTGACGACGTTGATCTGCTTGCGATCGAGAATCTCCCGAAGTTGCTCGCGATAGCGCCACGCGCGGGCGGCCCGCTTGGTCGTAACGTTCACGATCAGGGCATCGAGCGCGGCGGTCAGCCGGTCGCGATTCTTCAGCAGCGAACCATCCAATCCATTGAGCTCCGGATCGGTTCCTGCTCGATTCGCCGCATTGGGTCCACGGCTTTCGACGCATAGGCGACGACGTGGAACTTATCGAAGGTGATGCGAGCATTCGGCAGGTTTGTCTCGACGCCTTTGATGAACGCTGCAATCGTCCCAGCATCCTTACCTTCTGTCATGAACACGACTTTGCGTTCGAGCGCATCAGCCACGAGCGGCAGGTAGTTGTGTCCGCGCTTGTAGGACGTTTCGTCGACGGCAATGCTCGTCATGTCGGACAGGTCGATCTCAGCGAGCACTCTTCGAGAAAGCAGTCATGCTGGAAGAAGTTCAAGTGCCGGTAGCGCTTAACAACAGTGTCGTGCACGGGATGGCCGCTGGCGATCTCTGGATGCGGGAAGCGACTGCCGGCAACGAAATCGATGTTGACCGTCAACCGCTTCGCAGCCGCGTCGAAATTGATGCCGTTCACAAACCACTTGCTATGCATGACTACCGTCGCTTACGTGCAAATCGGGCAATTTACCACCCACTCAAAATTCAACAGAGGCAAAACAGGATTTGACAATCGGTGCCGAAACGCGATGCCGCGTCGGCGGCGAACGGAATTCATGAGATTCCGCGCGCGACGGGGGGTCTATTTGTTCAGCGAGAGTGGCAAGATGAAACACAGAGTGTTGGCGATGGCCGTCAGGCAGATCGTCTGGGCGGAAATCGCATTGGCGGCGATGCTGGCAGTGCCGGCGTTCGCGCAGAGCCAGCCGGCAGTGGGGCCGGCGGCAGTGGCGGATGCCTTGGCATTCGGTCCGGCCATTAATGTGGCGCAGGCGGATACGCCGTCCAGCGTGGGGGCCGCCACGGCGGCCGCGCCCACGGGCAGCAACAAAGTGCAGCAAATCAAGCGTTTCGAGGTGACGGGTTCGCTGATCCGCAGCTTGGACAAAGTCGGCTTCAACCAGGTGCAGACCATCACGCTGAAGGAAATCACCAGCAGCGGCGCGACCACGGTGGCCGACTTTCTGCGCAACACCACCGCCAATTCGGCGAACAGCTGGAGCGAAGGCCAGAGCAGCAGTTTCGCGGCCGGCATCGCGCTGCGCGGCCTGCACCTCGATGGCAGCCTGGGCTCGGCGATCAATTCCGGCAACGGTGACGGCACCACCAAGTTCGGTATGCTGAGCGGCTTCGGCGACCTAAATGCCGACCGCTTCAACGTCACGGTGGCGGCCAGCTACTATAAGTTCAACGGCTTCACGCTGGCGGACCGCGATTCGACGCGTAACCAAGACTTCACCGGCTCTCCCGGTGGCCTGTTGGTGCTGGCACCCTCGTACTGGAACCTGCCGGGTGGCAACGCGCAGGCGCTTGCCGGCTGCCCCAGCGGCAGCACCGCGCGTCCGGCCGGCACCAACTCGCTGGCGGCCACCAACGGCCTGGGCGGCACGGTCTGCGGCCTGAATACCGCCGAGAGCATGTCGATTCTGCCGATGACGGAACGCCTGAACGCGAAACTGCACGGCGACTTCGAAGTGGACGACAAGACCACCGCGTTCGGCGATTTCATGATCAGCAGTATCTCGTCGACCTCGAACCAGGGCACTCACACCATCGGCAACCCACAGGGACCGGCGCTGATCTGGAACCCGGTCACGCAACAGCTGTCGCCGTTCAACACCATCGTGCCGGCCAGCAACCCGTTCAACACCACGGGCGTGCCTTTGGAGCTAACCTACACGTTCCCGAACGTGGTGGCCGAAAAGACCACCTCGACCTTCTGGCGCACGTCGACCGGCGTCAAGGGCTCGTTCGGCCTGCCGATCGGCGGCGACTGGGATTGGGTGACCTCGCTGAGCCATTCGCAGAGCACGGTGTCCAACTCGTTCTCGAACGAGCTGAACGTCAATGCACTAAACAACATCTACCAGAACGGTACGCTGAACTTCGCGAACCCGTCCTCGACGCCGAACGCTTTCAACGGCCTGTACCAGGACGCGAGCACCTTCGGGATCTCGAAGCTAGACACGATCGACGCGACGCTGTCCACGCCGATGTTGTTTCATTTGCCCACCGACGATGTCGGCTTGGGTCTCGGCGCGCAGTTCACGCACCAGAGCGAGTTCCTCTCGCCGGGCTCGGAATTCGCCGACGGCCTGGTGAGTTCGCCGAACCTACAGACGGTGAACGGCCAGCGCAATGTCGCGGCGGTCTACTACCAGCTCAACGTGCCGATCCTGAAGAACCTCGCCTTCAGCCAGTCGAGCCGTTACGACCACTACTCGGATGTGGGCGGCGCGTTCTCGCCGCGCTTCGCCCTGCGCTATCAGCCAGCGCAGCAGCTGACGCTGTACACATCGTACAGCCGCGGCTTCCGCGCACCGACCTTCGTCGAAGATAGCGCCTCGCGCGCCATCGGCAGCCAGGTCGATTCGGCAACGGGCCAGAACTACAGGTCGATCATGGTCGGTAACCCGAACATCTCGCCGGAGCACACGCGCAACCTGAACATCGGGTTCCAGCCCTCGCCGAGCCGCTACACCGATTTCAGCCTCGACTGGTACAAGATCCGCGTCGACAACGTGATCGGCCAAGGTTCGCCGACGCAGATCGTCAACGACCCGAACACCGGCGCGCTGCTCTACAAGATCACGCCGTATACCAATCTCGGCTACCTTGACACCAACGGCTTCGAGTCGACCTTCCGCCAGACGCTGCCGCTCAAGAGCTTCGGCACGCTAACGCTGTCGGGCGACTGGGTCTACGTGAAAAGCTTCAAGATCAGCCAGCCGGGCGCGGCCCCGGTGGACGGTGTGGGCAGTTCGGCGGCAGCTCTCCGTGCTGGCGCGGCAATACCACGCTGGACTGGAGCTGCCACCGCTGAGATGCGGCGTTCACCTGGCTGTTCACTGGCCCGTACGCGCAGAACCTGATTCCGGCCCCAACCCCGGCGAAGGTGGGCTCGTACAGCCAGTTCAACCTGATGGTGACCTACACCGGCTTCAAGAACTGGGCCATCTACGGTGGCGTCGACAACATCTTCAACCGCACGCCGCCCTATGACCCGATCATCGCGAACGGTACGCTGAGCCAAACCGGTTACGACCAGTCGATCTACACGTACATTGGCCGCTTCGCCCAGATCGGCGCGACCTACAAGTTCTGAGGTTCGGCCTGACGCTCCGGGCTTGCGATGGTCCGTCGCCTTCCGGCTGATGTGGGAGGCGGCGGCCGCCAGCTCGGTTTCTACACCGATTTCGCGCCAGCCCGCATCCGGCGCGCTCCACCAGCAGTATGACTATGAACCTTGTCACGTTGCGTCGGCCGCGCGCCGCCTGCCGGCGTCCTGCCGGCAGGCTCGCACATGCCCTCGCGTTCGCATGCGCATACGCCGCATCGGCCGCCTGTCTCGCGCTGCCGTCCGTCGCGCTCGCCGTGCCGGCCATCGCGCAATACGATTCGCCGAAATACCCGCCCGACTTCACGCACTTCGACTACGCGGACCCGAACGCGCCAAACGACGGTACGCTAAACTTCAACAATTACGACGAAGCGCAGAGCTACGACTCACTCAATCCGTTCCTGGTACGCGGCTCGTCCGCACCGGATATGAAGAACCTGATGTTCGACACGTTGATGCAGCGCAGCTGGGACGAGCTCGCCTCCGAGTACCCGCTGATCGCCAACGACGTGGAGATCGCGCCCGATGGTCTATCGGCGACCTTCCACATTAACCCGGCCGCGCGCTTCTCCAACGGCGACCCGATCACCGCCGCCGACGTCAAGTATTCCTACGACATATTGGCCAGCCCCCAAGCCTCGCCGCTGTTCAACGCGCAGTTCGAGATCATCAAGCGCGCCGAGGTGATGGATGCGCACACGGTACGCTTCGACTTCAAGCGCGCCGAGCGCTCGGCACCGCTGATCGTGGGCGACCTGCCGGTGTTCTCGCCGAAGTGGGGCATGCGCGCCGATGGCACGTGCCCGCCCTTCGACCAGATCGTCGAAATACCGCCGATCGGCAGTGGTGCCTACCGGATCGCCGCGCGCAAGAACGACCGCTCTATCGTCTACGAGCGCAATCCGCACTACTGGGCCGCGAACCTGCCGTCGCGGCGCGGTATGTACCGCTTCCGCCAGGTGACGTTCAAACTTTACCTCGACCAGTACACCATGCTCGAGGCCTTCAAGGCTGGCGATATCGACGCGCGCATGGAATATAGTTCGACGCAGTGGACGCGCCGCTACATCGGCAAGAACTTCGACAACGGCCTGCTCAAGAAGGACGAGTTCCCAGACGGCCCGGCGCAAATGCAGGGCTTCCTGATGAACCTGCGCAAGCCGATGTTCCAGGACGTGCGGGTGCGCCATGCGCTGGCGCTCGCGTTCGACTACGACTGGATGAACCGAATGATGTTCTACGGCCAGTACCGCCGCACCAACAGCTTCTGGGACGCCAGTCCGTTCGGCGCGAGCGGCATGCCGAGCCAGAAGGAGCTGGCCCTGCTCGAGCCGTTCCGCAAGGATCTGCCGTACGAGGTGTTCGGCCCGATGGTCAAGCAGTCGACCACGATCCCGCCGAATTCGCTGCGCGGCAACCTCAAGGAGGCGCGTGCGCTGCTCGAGCAGGCCGGCTGGCACTATCGCGACGGCGCGCTGCGCGACGCCAACGGCAACCCGATGACGATCGAGATCATCGACGACCAGCCCGGCATGGACCGGCTGATCCTGCCGTATTCGCAGGCGCTCTCGCTGCTGGGCATCCACGCATGGCTGCACGAGCTCGACAGCGCGGTCTACCAAAAGCGACTCGACAACTTCGAGTACGACATGACGGCCTACATCTACGCGCCGGTGACCATCCCGGGCACCGAGCTGACGCGCCGCTTCGGCAGCGTGGCCGCCTCACAGGTCGGCTCGGAAAACTACCCGGGCGTCAAGTCGAAGGCGGTCGACGCGCTGATCCGCGCGGCGCTAGTCGCCAACACGCTGGACGACCTGGAGACGGCCACCCACGCGCTCGACCGTGTGCTGATCAACCTCTACATCCTGGTTCCGCAGTACTACCTGCCGAACGCGCGTATCGGCTACAAGGTCACACTCGGCCATCCCGCCACGGTTCCGCTGTCCTACCTGTACGAGGACTGGATCATCGACTACTGGTACCGCAAGGTGCCGGCAGCCGGCAACACGACCCCCGCCGCGGCTGCAGCGGGCGGCAAGGAGTAAAAAACTGATGCTCGCCTACATCCTAAGACGCCTGCTGCTGCTGATCCCGACCATTATCGGCGTGGTAACGATCACCTTCGTGGTCACGCAGTTCGTGCCGGGCGGCCCGGTCGAGCAGATGCTCACGCAGCTGCGCCACGGCAGCGCGCGCGGCGGCGAGGCCGGCAGCGGCGGTGGTGGCTATCACGGCAGCCAGGGCGTCGACCCGCAGCAGATCGAGCGGATCAAGAAGCAGTTCGGCTTCGACAAACCGCCGCTCACGCGCTATTTTCTGATGCTGCGCAGCTACGCAAGCTTCGACCTCGGCCAGTCTTACTTCGTGCATCGCAGCGTGTGGGAGGTGATCCGCTCGAAGCTGCCGGTGTCGATCACGCTGGTCCTCTGGACCATGCTGCTCACCTACCTGGTCTCGGTACCGCTGGGCATCGCCAAGGCGGTGCGCAACGGCTCGCGCTTCGACGCGGCGACCTCAATGATGGTGCTGGCCGGCTACGCGATTCCCGGCTTCGTGCTGGGCGTGCTGCTGCTGATGCTATTCGGAGGCGGCACCTTCTGGCAGCTGTTCCCGATGCGCGGCATCACATCCGACAACTTCGACGAGCTGAGCGCGATCGACAAGCTGCTCGACTATCTGTGTCACATCGTGCTACCCGTCACGGCGGCCGTGATCGGCAACTTCGCGATCGTCACGATCCTGACCAAGAACACCTTCCTGGAGGAAATCGGCCGGCAATACGTGCTGACCGCCCGCGCCAAGGGCGCGCCCGAGCGTGACGTGCTGTGGAAGCACGTGCTGCGCAACGCCGCGATCCCGCTCGTCACGGGCCTGCCCGCCGCCTTTGTGGGTGCCTTCCTGAACGGCAACCTGCTGATCGAGACGCTGTTCTCGCTCGACGGCATGGGCCAGCTGTCCTACGATTCGGTGATCCGCCGGGATTACCCGGTCGTGCTCGGCTCGCTGTTCCTGTTCACGCTGATCGGCCTCATCACCAAACTCATTACTGACGTCTGCTATGTCTTCGTCGACCCCCGCATCCAATTCTCCCGCCTGGACCACTGATCAGACGGCCTGCCTGCAGGCGTCGCCGTCACCGTGGCGGCGCACCTGGCTGCGCTTCAGGCACCAGCCGCTCGGCTACTGGAGCTTCGTGATCTTCACGATGCTGTTCGTGATCAGCCTGTTGGCCGACGTGCTTTCGAACGATCGGCCGCTGCTGGTGCGCTACGACGGGCACTATTACTTCCCGATCGTGAAGGAATACCCCGAGATGCTGTTCGGCGGCGATTTCCCCGCCAAGACCAGCTATCTCGATCCGTACATCCAGAAACAACTTGAAGGCAACGGCAACTTCGCGATCTATCCGCCCAGCCGCTACCGCTACGACACGATCGACTACTTCGCGAAGAACCCCTATCCGGCCAAGCCCTCGTCGAGCAACTGGCTGGGCACCGACCAGTTCGGCCGCGACGTGCTCGCGCGCTTGCTGTACGGCTTCCGGCTTTCGGTGCTGATGGCCTTCGCGTTAACCATCTCGGGCGTGGTGGCTGGGGTCTTCACGGGCGCTGTGCAGGGTTTCTACGGCGGGCGCACCGACCTGATCGGCCAGCGCCTAATCGAGATCTGGAGCTCGATGCCCGATCTTTACCTGCTGATCATCTTTGCCTCTATCTTCAATCCCTCGCTGTGGCTGCTGTTCATCCTGCTCTCGATGTTCGGCTGGCTGGTGCTGTCCGACTACGTGCGCGCCGAGTTTCTGCGCAACCGCGTGCTCGACTATGTGAAGGCGGCGCGTACCATGGGCTTGACCAATGCACAGATCATCTGGCGCCACGTGCTGCCCAACAGCCTGACGCCGGTGATCAGCTTCCTGCCGTTCCGCATGAGCGCGGCGATCCTCTCGCTGACCAGCCTGGACTTCCTCGGCCTAGGTGTGCCGCCGCCCACGCCGAGCCTGGGCGAGCTGCTGCAGGAGGGCAAGAACAACCTCGACGCCTGGTGGATCTCAATCTCGGCCTTCGCAGCCCTGGTGGTCACCCTGCTGCTGCTGACCTTCATGGGCGATGCGCTGCGCAACGCGCTCGACACGCGCGCCGGCGGCTCGGCCTTCGGCGGAGGCAAGTGAGATGACGCCAATCCAGTCCAAGCAACAGCCGTTGCTGAGCGTTGAGGATTTCTCTGCCAGCTTCGGCGGCCGCGTCGCGGTGCAGAAGCTATCTTTGTCGATCTCGCGCGGCGAACGCGTCGCGCTGGTCGGCGAATCGGGCTCAGGCAAGAGCGTGACCGCCCTGTCCATCCTGCGCCTGGTGCGCGACGCCGAGCTGTCGGGCCGCATGCTGTTCGACGGCGAAGACCTACTGGCCAAGAGTGAGCAGCAGATGCGTGGGATCCGCGGTGCCGATATCGCGATGGTGTTCCAGGAGCCGATGACGGCGCTCAACCCGCTCTACATGGTCGGCAAGCAGATCGCCGAGAGCCTGCGGCTACATGAAGGCTTGCGGCCCGGCGCAGCCCGCGAGCGCGGCATCGAGCTGCTAGGCCGCACCGGGATTCCCGAGCCGAAGCGGTGCATCGACAGCTTTCCGCACCAGCTCTCGGGCGGCCAGCGTCAGCGCGTCATGATCGCCATGGCGCTGGCTTGCCGGCCGCGCCTGCTGCTGGCCGACGAGCCCACCACCGCGCTCGACGTGACGGTGCGCCAGCAGATCGTCGACCTGCTGATCGAACTGCAGGAGCAGGAGGCGGCCATACGCGGCATGGCGGTGCTGCTGATCACGCACGACCTGAACCTGGTGCGCTGTTTCGCGCAGCGCGTGGCGGTGATGGAGAAGGGCGTGCTGGTCGAGACCAACGATACCGCCGCGCTGTTCGCCAATCCGCAGCATCCCTATACGCAGCGGCTGCTCGACAGCGAGCCGGTGCGCGAGGTCGAGCCGGTGCCGGCCGATGCGCGGCCGATCCTCAAGGTGCGCGACATGGCGGTCGACTACCGCACTGCAGCCAAGGGGCTACGCTCGCTGTTCGGCAAAACTCGCTTTCGCGCCGTGCAAGAGGTGACGCTGACGCTGCGCCACGGCGAGACGATCGGTATCGTCGGCGAATCGGGCTCCGGTAAGTCGACCCTGGCGGCCACCGTGCTCGGCCTGCAGCGTCCGGCGGCCGGTACCATCGAGATCGACGGGCTGCCGCTCGCACAGGTACGCTGCGCACGCGGCAAGCGCGAACTCTACGGTCGCATGCAAGTGGTGTTCCAGGACCCGTTCGGCTCGCTGTCGCCGCGCATGACGGTCGAACAGATCGTCGGCGAGGGGCTGGCCCTGCACCGGCCGGACATAATGGCGAGCACAAGGCGTGGCAGAATTGCCGCGCTGCTCGACGAGGTCGGGCTGGCGCCCGAGGCGATGCTACAGTATCCGCACGAATTCTCCGGCGGGCAGCGGCAGCGGATCGCGATCGCCCGTGCCCTGGCGATCGAGCCTGAGCTGCTGGTTCTTGACGAGCCGACCAGCGCGCTCGACGTGTCGATCCAGAAGCAGGTACTTAAGCTATTGACGAATCTGCAGAAGAAGTACCGGTTGAGCTATCTGTTCATCACCCACGACCTGGCCGTGATGCGCGCGATGGCGCACCGGGTGATCGTGATGAAGGCGGGGCGCGTGGTGGAATCGGGCGATGCGCTCGATGTGCTGCATGCGCCCTCGCACGCTTATACACAAGCGCTGCTCGCGTCATCGATGCTTTCGACGACCGTGGCGGCCGAAGAGAGAGCCAATAATTGACGAACGCTGGGCCGAGGCCGCCCGCGGCTTGCGCAGCGATGCCGATTTCTGGCGCTGCGCATCGCCGACGAGCGGACCGACGAACACGGCGAGGGCCACAACGACCCCAACCGCTCAAGCGCACGCTGGATCGCCACGCGATCTTGATCGCCTGGTGCGGTGCCGACTACGCGGCCCCACGCCGGGACCTGTCGCCGGTGGGCCTGCAAGGCCGCCGTTCGACGCTGCGATTGCACGCGCGAAGGTCGTTGCGCCAGCGTGATACTGATCGATGCGGATGCCGAGAGCTATTGTCGAAAGTGGTGTACGGCTGGCAGACGGAATTTTGAGAAGGCGGTAGCGGTTTAGCTGAGAATGTTGCGTGTCAGCAGCACAACCAGCGAACCAGGCGGAAGCCGGAACCGGCCACCCATGAAAAAGCCTACGAAAGAAGCGAACAGCGGTAAAGCAAAAACGGAGAGCGTGCTCGACTAAGGTCTGTTAAGGCAATGCTGATCAAGTCCACCGTCCCCGTGGTCTAGCCATTATAGATCGGTAGACGTGACCCGAGCAAGGCAAACGAAAATGAAACAGCAAACGCTGGCAGTGGCGGCTGACGAGGGTGCAGGCTTCGAGACGAAGCGCAAACGTACGCGGCGCGATGCGTTGCTGGACACGATGGAACGGATCGTGCCGTTGGCGGCAT
>JAYFSB010000002.1:0-28132 GCA_040946865.1 Burkholderia sp. | reverse complement strand
CCCCCCCCCCCCCCCCCCCCCCCCCCCCCCCCCCCCCCCCCCCCCCCCCCCCCCCCCCCCCCCCCCCCCCCCCCGGCGGGGGCCGCGCCGGCTTGCGCCGGCTTGGCGTGCAGGCGCTGCATCCAGGCGCGCAGGCGCGCGTGGTCTCCAGCGCCCACCAGCAACTGCGCTTCTCGGCTGGCGACGCCGCGATACAACGCGCTCATGCCCTCGCCGCGTGCCAGCGCGCGCATGCCGTTGCCGGCCTCGATCGCCTTGCGCAGGCTGTCGCTGATGCGCATGCCGCCATCGGCCCACAGCGGCCAGTCGATCGCCACGGCCTGGCCGCGTCGCCGGCCCTTGGTGGCTTGCTGGTTGCGCCAGCTGGCATAGACGTCGAGGAAGGCATTAGCGGCGGCGTAGTCGGCCTGACCGGGATTGCCCAGCGCGCCTGCGCCGGCAGCGAACAGCACGAACAGGTCCAGATCCAGCGCCCGGGTGGCCTCGTCCAGGTTCACCGTGCCGGCCACCTTAGGTGCCAGCACGGCGTCGATCTGCGCGACGGTCTTGCCCGGCAGGTAGCTGTCGCGCAGCACGCCAGCGCTGTGAATCACGCCATGCAGGGCACCGAAGCGCTCCACGGTTTCAACCACCAGGGCACGCACTTGCGCGGCATCGGCCACATCGGCCTGTAGATAAAGCAGTCGGCCGTTTGCACCGCTGGCTTGCATCCATTGCGTGGCCTGTGCGTCGGGCGCGGCCCGGCCGCACAGCACGACGGTGGCGGTCGGCACCTGGCTCAGAATCTCCTCGGCGAGCAGGCGGCCCAGGCCACCCAAGCCGCCCGTCAGCAGATACACGCCATGCTCGCGCCAGGGCAGCGCCGGGGTGCCGGCGCTGCCGGTCAGTTCGGTCCAGGCCGGCACCAGCCGCGTGTCGCCCTGATAGCGAAGCTGGGCCCGCCACGGCTGCCGCGCGTTCGCCTCGAGCAGGGCCGCCAGCTCGACCGGGGCCGTGTCGAATGCCAGCAGCTGGGTGGACAGGCGCGGGAATTCCAGCGTCACCGTGCGCAACAGGCCCGACAAGCCGGACAGCAGCGCGGCCTGGCCCAATGCCGGCACCAGCACTTGCAGCAGGCCGGCTTGCGCCGCCTGCGCTTGTGCCTTGACCAGCTCGAACAATTCACGCAGCACGCGTCCATACCATTGGTCGGGGGCTTCCTGGGCGCTGTCGATCTGGAGATGCGCCAGCAGCGAGCCGTCGGCCGGCTCGTCGAAGCGCCAGACGGCGCGATCCGAGATCAGCACGCTGCGCCGCGTTGGCGCAGCATCGCCAGCGAGCGGCGCGGAATCTGGCTGCCAGTCGCGGCGCCACAGCAGCACAGGATCAACGGAGGACGTCGGCGCCTCGGCGGGCCGGAAGGCGAAGCCGGACAAACGCGCGATCACGCCGCCCTGGTCATCCAGCAGGTCGATGTCGTACTTGCGCACGGCCTCGTCGGGACGAATGCCCGACGTGTAGCGCACCCAGGCCCACAGCTGGCGGCTGGTCGAGGTGCGCAGCACCAGTCGCTCCAGCGCGAACGGCACGTAGGCACCGCGCGCGCTGCCAGCGCTCAGGCCCAGCGTGGCCTGCAAAGCCGCGTCGAGCAGGCCCGGATGCAGGCGGTAAGCATCGGCATCGCCGTCGTGTGCAGCGGCGGGATTCAGCACCAGCCGTGCCAGCGCCTCGTCGCGGCCAAGATGCAGATGCTCGATCGCACGATGGCTGGGGCCGTAGTGGATGCCGACGGCGTCGAAGGCGGCATAACAGGCATCGTGGCTGACGCTCTGCCCGTCCATGCGCGCCAGCAGCGCGCCGAGGTCCTGGCGCTCGAATTCGTTATCGCGAGTATCGGCTGCGGCGGCCAAACCCTGACAGTGGACCTGCCCCGCCGCTGCGATCTCGAAGCGCAAACGACCATCGCCCTGCGCCTGCAATTCGATGCTCAGCTCAACGCCGGCGGCCGAGGGCTGCAGCGGCCGGCTCCACACCACTACGCTCAAGCGCAGATCCTCAGTGCCGAGCACACGCGCGGTCGCAGCACTGGCCATTTCCAAGTAGGCCGCGCCCGGAAAGGTCGGACGGCCGAAAATGCGATGATCCCGGAAAAAGGCTTCCTCACCGCTGAGCCGCGCGCTGAAGCGCGAGCCGGCCGCCGTATCGGCGCGAGCATGTAGCAAGGGATGCATTGGCGCAGGCGCTGCCAGCCTATCGTCCATCCAGTATTGGTCGCGAGCGAATGGATAGCTGGGCAGGTGAATGCGACGCGCGGCATGGCCGGCCAGAGGCCAGTCGACCTTTGCGCCGCCGGCCCAGCGCCGAGCCAGCGCGGCCAGGTGCTCGGGTGCCGAGGTGGCGATCCGGTCCGTCGCCAGGCTGCCGTCGGTCAGGCCGTGCACGCCGGCAGCGTCCGCGCCGTCGGCATAGGCCTGCAGTTGCGAGAGTGCACTCGACGCATCCTCCACCAGCAGGCACCAGCGACGCTTCAGCGCGATGCGCCCGTGCTGCAGGGTATGCGCGACATCGACCAGGCTCACACTCTCGCTCGCTTCCCGCAGGTACCGCGCGAGCTTACCGGCATAGGCGCGCAGCCGCGTTTCATTGGCCGCCGACAAGGGCAGCAGGTGCCAGCCAGGCTGCTGCACGTCGGCAGCGGCCACGACCGGCTCGATATGCTCCTTCAGCACCAGGTGCACGTTGGTGCCGCTGTGGCCGAAGGAATTGAGCGCGGCCATGCGCGGCTGTCCCGGCTCGGCCAGCCAGTCGCGATTGGAGGTAGGGATAAATAATGGCGAATCCTGCCAGTCAATCAGCGG
Organism: Burkholderia sp.; assembly: GCA_040946865.1. Classification (GTDB taxonomy): domain Bacteria; phylum Pseudomonadota; class Gammaproteobacteria; order Burkholderiales; family Burkholderiaceae; genus Burkholderia. The sequence goes on along the minus strand of JAYFSB010000002.1, from coordinate 25,295 downwards.
GTTCAGTTCGCGGAAATGCAGCAGGCCCGGCGTGCGGCCGTACTTGAGGCTCAGCAGCAGCTTGACCAGGCCGATCACGCCCGAGGCCGCGGCGGTATGGCCGATATGGGCCTTGGCGCTGCCGACCGCGCAGTAGTCGCGATCCACCGTGTAAGCACGGAACGCACGCAGTAGCGCATTGGCTTCGACCGGATCGCCCAGGCGCGTGCCGGTGCCGTGCGCCTCGACATAACCAATGCGGCGCGGATCGACGCCGAACTTGCGATAGGTTTCGAGCAGCAGCTGCTCCTGCGCCTCGCCGCTGGGCGCGGTTATGCCGTTGCTGGCACCGTCCTGGTTGATGCCGCTGGCGACAATGCTGGCGTAGATCGGATCGCCGTCGCGCAGCGCGTCGTCCATGCGTTTGAGCACCACCATGCCGACCGCCTCGGAAAACACCGTGCCGTCGGCCGCCGCGTCAAAGCTGTGGCAGCGTCCGCTGTTCGACAGCATGTCAAGCTGGGCCAGGCTGACCAGGCCGGTTTCGTTCAGCACGGCATACACGCCGCCCGCCAACGCCAGCTCGCTTTCACCATGGCGCAGGCTTTCGCAGGCCAGGTGGATTGCTGTGGCCGAGGAGGAGCAGCCGGTGTTGATCACCAGGGCCGGCCCCTTGAGGTTGAGGAAATACGCCAAGCGCGAGGCAATAATGGCGTCCGACGAGCCGGTGAAGGTCTCATGGAAATAACCGGCCGGCTCGGCACCGACGAAGCTGCCGACGCGGCGGTCTGCCAGACTGCGCGGGTCGTAGCCGGCATCCTCCAACGCCTTCCAGCTTTCCTGCAGCACCAGACGCTGATGTGGGTTCATCGACTTGGCTTCGCGCGGCGAAATGCTGAAGAACTGCGGATCGAAGCAGGCGCGCTCGGCCAGGGTGCCGCCCCACAGGTAGTGGGCCTGGTCGTCGCCTTGGCGCTTGCGGTCCAGGTAGGCGGTGGGTAGCTGGGTGACGCCGTCCACGCCCTGCATCAGGTTGTGCCAGAAGGCCTCGACATCGGTGGCACCCGGCACCTGGGCCGACATGCCGATCACGGCAATTTCCATCGGCCCTGCCTCGGCCTGGCGGGGCTCGGCCGCCGCCGCGAGGATCGGCTCGGCAACATGGACGCTCGCTCGCGCCGGCTCGAACGACGCGGCGGGAACAGGCGCAGGTGCGGGCGTGTTCGCGGCGGCGGCCTCCTGGCGATGACGCTGCAGGATGTGCGCTACCAGCCGCTCGAACGAGCTGTGCTCGAACAGGATCGTGGTGTTGAGATCGAGCCCGAGGCGATCGTTGAGCTGCTTGACGAGGCCCACTCCGAGGATCGAATCGATGCCGTAATCGGAGAACGGCATCTGCGTGTCGATTTCGGCCGCGTCGAGTTTCAGCGTGCGAGCCAGTTCCTCCAGCAGCACGCGATGCACGCCAGCGTCAATCGCGACCGGTTCGCTGATGGTTGCGGGCGCAACGGCTTCGATCGTCACTGCCGGCGCTGCCGGGCTTACAGGCGTCGCGGTGGTGATCGATGCCACGGATGAGATATGCCGGCCTACTTCAGCCTTGACGTTGGCCTTGGCCTGCCGGACCAACCCATCGCTCTGCGCGACCACCAGTTGCTGACCAAGGTCGAACCGCTCCTTCAACAGGAAACCGATCTCGCCGAAGCCCTCCTCGCGCAGCACACGCGCCCAGTTCTCCGGGCTCAGCGCCGGGCTGGCCGGCAGCCGCACGGCCGGGTCGCGATAGCGCCACCAGCCTTCCAGCAAGCCGAAACTCAGATGCGTGAACAGCGACTGCCCGGCGATCTCGTTGAGCAGCAGCACGCCACCCTTGCGCAAGGCCGCCTTGGCATTGCGCAGGGCCGCGCGGATCTCGCTGGTCGCATGCAGCACGTTGGCGGCGACCACCAGGTCGAAATGATCAGCGGGCAGGCCTTGCGCGGCCAGTGGCTGCTCGACGTCGAACAAGCGCGTGACGAGGCTGGGAAAACCGGCGGCGAAACGCTCCTGCGCCTGAATCAGGAAGGCGCGCGAGACGTCGGTGAAGCTGTATTCGGCGATGTGTTCGCGCAGCGGCTGCAAAGCCGCTAGCAGGCCCGCGCTGGTGCCGCCGGTGCCGGCACCGATCTCGAGAATCCGCAGCCGTGCTTGCGGGTCGCGCGCCAAGCGCTCGCGCAGATAGGCCAGCACCCATTGCTGGAGCCGGCCGTTGAACAGGTCGGCCACCGGATTGCCGCGATAGATCGCCTCCACCAGGGACAGTGAGGATTGCGGAAACAGCACCTCGGTGGCGGGACGCTGGCCGAGCAGGATTTCCGGCAGCGCCTGCAGGCAATTCTGCAGCAGGTCCAGCTCGGGTGCGCTGCCGTCGAGGCGACGAAGCGTCTGTGCATGGTCGACCCATTCGCGCCACAGCGCCTCGGCCGGGGCCGACGGCACCGGAGTTTCAGCCAGCACGCGCCGGCTTTCGGCCAGCCAGCGCTGATAGAGAGGCAGCACCGGGCGCTCGCCGAGCGCTGCCAGCTGCCGCGTCAGCAAGCCCCTGACTAGGCTTTCCAGGCGCGGATCAGCGAACAGCAGGTCTTCACGGCGCAACACGGGCGGCGGCGTATCCAGCACCACCCGCGCGGCCACCGCGGGGATCGTGTCGGGATACTGGCGCACGCTGTCGCCGCTCGCGACGGCACGCGTCTTCACGAAGCCAAGTTGAGGCACCGGCGCGCGCAGCAGCACCTCCAGTGCCTGCATGCCCTCGGCCGGTTCGATCGAGCCGATGCCGGCCCGGCGCATGCGCGCTTGGTAGTCGGCACGGCTGACAATGCCCACGCTGCCCCAGTAACCCCAGTTGACGATCTTCACCGGGTAGCTGCCGAGCTGCGCGAGGCGGCGCGCATAGGCATCGGCGAACACGCAGCCGGCGGCGTAGTTGCTCTGCCCCGCCGCGCGTCCAAAGGACATCATTGACGAGAAGAACAGCACGAAGTCCAGCGGCTGGTTCGCGAACACGCGCGTGGTCAGCACGGCGGTATCGACCTTGGCGGCCAACGCGCCGGCGAACTCAGCTTCCGGCATCGAGGCCAGGCCCTGGTCGGCCAGCACCAGGGCCGAGTGCACGATGCCGTGCAGGCGCGGAAACTCGCGGGCAATCTCGCCGGCGGCGCGGCGCAAGGCGGCCTCGTCGCCGGCGTCGGCCTGGACGTAGCGCGGCACCGGCCCGAGAGCGGCCAGCGCATCGATGCGCTCGCGAATCTGTGCGTCGGGCGCGCTGCGCCCCAGCCAGATCAGCCGGGCCTGGTAGCGCTCGATTATGTGACGACTCCAGGCCTCGCCAAGGCCACCCGCGCCGCCGACCACCAGGTAGACACCGCCCTGCCGGTAAGGCAGCGGCGTGTCCGTCGTGCCGGGCTGGTACGGTAGCAGGCGCTGGCGAAACCATTCGCCCCCGCGACGGCACCAGGCACCCTCAGTGTGCGGCAGACGGCGCCAGCGCCGCCAGTCACCGGCTTCGCCGGCCGCCACGTCGACCAGGCGCAGGCACCAGTGTGGATATTCGCGCGCTATCGCGCCGGCCAGGCCGTGGATGCCGGCATGGGCGGGCCGCGACGGCAGGCCGTCGCCGAGATGATCCACCACCTGGGTGGTGACCACCGTCCAGGTCAGATCGCGCAGGCCATGTCCGGTCGCGAGCAGTGCCTTGACCAGGCGGAATAGGCCCAGCACGCCCTGCTGCTGTGCTTCGATCAGCTGCACGTCGCCGGGGCCGAGATCGGCCGTGTCGGGCGCGACGAACAGCACCTCGCCGATCGTGCCAGCCACGGCCAGCTGCGCGCTCAAGACCTGGATGCTCGTGCCAGGTCGCACCACCAACGGCATCTGCCCAGCCACGCCGCCGCGCCAGGCACCGAGGATGCCTTCGTCGTCGCCGCACAGCAGGATGCGGCCTTGCGGCGGCGTGTCCTCGAGCAGCTCTGGATGGACGGCGTCCCAGACCGGCAGCAGGAATTGCGCCGATTCGGCCTTGTCCGTCTCATCGCTCGTATCGACGAACGCCGTCGGCTCGACGGCCTTGCCGGGGTCCTGCGCGGCCGCCACGGGCGTCTCGCCAACCCAGCATCGCCGGTAATCGAAGGGATATGCGGGCAGGCTGATACGCCGTGGTTGCCGGCCAGCATGCAGCAGGTGCCAGTCCAGCTCCAGGCCGTTGACCCACAGCTTCAGCATCAGCGCGTATTTCTTTTTCGCCGCCCAGGAGGCCAGTGTGCCGCCCATGTCGTCGTCGGCGCTCAGCAGAGACAGGCCGTTCTTGCCAGATTTCAACTGTCCGCGATGCAACTCCGGCATGCCGTCCTGCCCGTCGAGGAAAGCCTGCAAACGTTCGTGCAGCTGCGTGAACGAAGCCGCCATGAAGCCGAGCCGATGTTCCATCGGCTCGCGGCCGACCTGCAACGTATAAGCCAGGTCGCCCAGGCGAATCGCCGGCTCGGCCGACTGTGCCGATGCCGGCGCATGGCCCTGTGCGGCCAGCCACTCGTCGGCGAGCTGCGCCACCGAGCCGGCGCGCAGGGTGCCGACCAGCAGCGCGGGTGAGCTTTCGTCGAGCACGGCGGCCAGGCGGTTCCTGGTCAGAGCATCCAGGCCGTAAGCCTCGAAACTCTCGTCGACGCTGATCTCCCGGGCGTCGACGTCTAGCAGACCGGCCAGCGCCACACGGATACGCTGCTCCAGTTCGGCGCGCCGAGCGTCGGAAGCGGCCGCAGGCCGATCCAGGCCCCGGCGCTTCAGGTAGACGAGCAGATCGCGGGCGCGCTCGCGCAAGGCGGTCTCGCTACGAGCCGAGAGCACGATCAGCACGGGTGCCTCGTCGTCCGCCGGCAGCGGATCGGCGAAATGCTCTTGCACCAGCACGTGCGCATTGACGCCGCCGAAACCGAACGAGCTCACGCCGGCCAGGCGCGGTGCTGGGCGGCCGGAAGCATCCCGGCCTGCCGGCCAGGAGCGGTTCTCACGCACCAAGTAGAACGGGCTTCCTTCCAACTCGATATAGGGATTGACCTGCTCGCAATGCAGGCTCGCCACCAGCGTGCGATGACGCAACTGCAGGACCAGCTTGAGGAGCCCGGCGATGCCGGCCGACAGCTCCAGGTGGCCGATATTGGTCTTCACCGAGCCCAGGCCGCACCAGGCCGCCTCGTCTGCGCCGTACCCCAAGGACTTGAAGGCGCTTTTGAGCCCGTTAATCTCGATCGGATCGCCGAGTCGGGTACCGGTGCCGTGCGCCTCGATATAGCCGATCTGCCCGACCGCCACGCCGGCTTTGCGGCAGACGCTTTCGATCAGCTCGGCCTGGGCGGCGGGATTGGGCGAAGTCAGCGTGTTGGCGCGGCCGCCGTGGTTGACTGCGCTGGCGCGAATCACCGCATGGATGCAGTCGCCGTCAGCGCGCGCGGCCGACAGGCGCTTGAGCACCAGCATGCCCACGCCCTCGCCGCGCACGTAGCCGTCGGCCTCGCTGGAGAAGGTCTTGCAGCGACCGTCTTTGCTCAGCATGCCGGCCTTGCTGAAACCGATGTGCGAGGTCGGCGAGAGGATCGCCATCACGCCGCCGACCACCGCCAGGCCGCAATCACCGGCCGTGATCGCCTGCGCCGCGCGATGCACCGCCACCAGGGAGGACGAGCAGGCGGTGTCGATGAACTCGCTGGGGCCATGCCAGTTCATGAAGTGGCTCATGCGCGCCGGTGCCATCGAGGGCAGCAGGCCCATCAGCGTGTGGCCCTCCACGCCGCCGTCGGCCGCCACCACGCGCTGGCCGTAGTCGCTGCCGCCAAGCCCGACGAACACGCCGGTATCGCTACCGGACAAGGCCTGGCGCGTGTAGCCGGCATCCTCCAGGGCCTGCCAGACATGGCTCATCAGCAGGCGCTGGTGCGGGTCCATCGCCTCGGCCTCGCGCGGCGAGATGCCGAAGAACAGCGGATCGAAATCGGCCACGCCGTCGATGAAGCCGCCCCACTTAGCGTCGGTCCTGTTCAGCTCGCGCAGCGGGTCGCCGTAGATCTCCCGCCAGTCCCAGCGATCGGCCGGGATCTCGCTGATGCAGTCGCGCCCAGCCAGCAGGTTGTCCCAGAACTGGGTGAGGTCGGCCGCCATTGGCAGGCGCGCGCTCATGCCGATGATGGCGATGTCGTCGTGCTCCGCTGCTGCTGCCGCGGACGACGCAGCGCTCGCAGCGGGCGGCTCCTCGGGTTCGGCCCGCGCGGATGCGATGGCTGGTGCCAGGAAGTCCAGGCGCTCGGCATGCTCGGCCAGCAGGTGTTCGACGAAGCGATTGACCGAGGCGTGCTCAAAGAAGATCGCCGGCGTCAGGTTCAGGCGCAGTTCCTGGTTGAGACGGTTGGCGAGGTTGGTCAGGCTGATCGAATCGAAGCCGAAGGCGTTGAACTCCTCATCCGGGTCGACCTGCTCGGTCGGAACGCCCAGCAGTTGCGTGACAAGGCTCAGCACCACGCCGCGCAGGCGCTCGCCGAGAGCCTCCTCGATGTCGATCGTAGAAATCGCTGCGCTAACCATGGATGCCTTGTGCGTGGACGGAATGGAGGAAGGCGCGGCGGGAGCCGGCAACACGGCGGCAGCAACGAGGCTGGCGGCCAGAGGCAATGCCGCCGGTGGTGCCGCAGGTGCCGGCACCACGACCTGCGCATGGGCGCTGGCCAACGCCTGGTAGAAGCAGGCCAGCCCCTGTGCGCTCGGCAGCGCGACCGGCCGCAAGATCTCGGGCACGCCGGCCAGCGCGGTGGCGGCCGGGCGCATACCGCCTTCGGCCCACAGCGGCCAGGCGATGGCGAGGCTGCGACCGCGACGCTCGCCGCGAGCCACGGCGGCCGCGCGCCAGTGCGCGAATTCGTCGAGGAAGGCGTTGGCCACGGCATAGTCGCTCTGTCCGACGCTGCCCAGCGCCGATACCGAGGAAAACAACACGAAGAAGTCGAGGTCCAGCTCGCGTGTGGCGCGGTCCAGAGCCAGGCTGCCGGCCAGCTTCGGTGCCAGCACCGCCTGCGCCTGCTCCTCGAGCTTGTTCAGCAGCAGGCCGTCGCGCAACACGCCGGCCGCGTGCAGCACGCCCCGCAAAGGGCCGAGTTCGCGCGCCGACCGCACGGCGGCCTCGACCGCCGCGGCGTCGGTGACGTCGGCCTGGCGATAGATCACGCGCGTGCCGTTTCGACCCAGCTGCTCGGTCCAGGCCGCCTGTTCGAGAGACAAGGCCGAACGCCCCAGCAGGACAATGCCGGCCCCCTCGCAACGGGCCGCGATCTCCTGCGCAAACAGGTGACCCAGGCCGCCAGCGCCGCCGGTGATCAGGTAGACGCCGCCCTGTCGCCACGGTTGCGGCACCGAGGCCGCCGCGGGCGGCACCAGCGCCGCAAGTGCCTTGCGCTGGCGTCGCCCGTACAGATGACGGACCTGCGCGTCGGCAGCCTCGCAGCCTTCCTCCCGCAGCAGGGCCGCCAGCGCAGGCGCGGCGATTTCCGGGTTCACGGCGATCAGCTGCGCGCTCACGCCCGGGTGTTCCAGGCGCAGGCAGTGCACCAGGCCGGCCAAGGCCGCCAGGCAAGCCATTTCACCCTCGGCCGGGATCACCACCTGCAACAGACAGCGGCCGCGCGGCTTGTTCCGCATGAAGGACTGGACGCGGACCAGCAGGCGCAGCGCGTAGTCCTGCACGCTGTCCAGGCCGGAGCCGACTTCGAGACGCTCGACGAGATCCGTGCCGGATTCGGATTCGAGCCCGTGCGCCGGTACCGCGCACAGCACCTGCAACTGTTGCGTATATACTACCGGCGCGTCAGTGCCCCGATCGAGCGGCGCGTCTTCCCACTGCGGCAGCTGCAGCGATGGCGCAGCAGGTTTCGATGCCTGCGTGGCTAGGCGGGCCAGGCCATGCAGGCGCACGCAGATCCGCCCTTGCTCGTCGCACAGATCGACGTCCATGCGCTGCACTCGGTCGCCCACGCTGATGCCCTGGGTATAGCGCACCCAGGCCCACATGATGGGCTGGCAAGGCATCAGCAGTTGCACGCACTTCAGTTCGAACGGCAAGGAGCCGCCCTGCTCCGCGCCCGCCACGCCGGCAGCGACACGCATCGCGTCGATACCGATGAAGGCGGCCTGCACGGCCGCGTCGAGCAGGCTCGGATGCAGGCCATAGCGCTCGGCACCCTCGTGCAGCACCGCGGGCAGGACCAGCCTGGCGAGCCCTTGTCCGTCGCCCAACCAGAGTTGCTCCAGCGCACGGAAGGCAGGGCCGTAGCTGGCTCCGCCTTGCTGGAAGTCGCGATAATAGCTTGAGGCATCGCGATGCGCCTGCGCGATCTGCCAGCGCAGCGCGTCCAGCTCCAGCGGCTCGGTGGCAGCCGTCTCGACCGACATCGCGCGGCCCTGACTGTGCACAATGCGTTCGCCCGCGGCATCCGGCTGGCTATAGATCTCGAAATCGGCTGAACCGTCGGCTTGCGGCTGCAAGGCCGTATGGACGTCCAGCGGCGCATCCACGCCGACCGGGCGGATCCACACCACGTCGCGCAGTTCGAGCGGGATGTGCGGGGCGGCGATCGCCTGAGCGAAGGCCGCGCGAGCCATTTCCAGATGCGCCACGCCCGGCAGGACCTTGTGGCCGCCCATCACGTGATCGGCCAGGAAGAACTCCTCGCCGCAGAAGCGCGAGCTGTAGCGATGGCCGGCGAAGTCGCTGGTATTGCCGTGCAGCAGCGGGTGCAGCACGGCAGCCTGCTGCGCGCCGGACGCGACCCGGACCACCGGGCGCGGCCAGCGCTTCGGCGCGAACGGATATGTCGGCAGGCTGACGCGGCGCGCCGACCACGGCGCGGCTATCTGCAGCGCCTGCCAGTCGATCGACTCGCCCTGCCGCCAGGCGGCGGCTAGCGCATAGGCATCGCGCTGCAGTTGCCAGCCGTCTGCCGGCGTGGGTTGGGGGGGCATCGTGCTGGCGTCCTGCATGGCAGCATAGTCGTCCAGCGCCGCCAGCAGTTGATCGAGCGTTTCGGCGACGAAGGCGCAACGCGCCCCCATCGCGCGCCGGCCCGTCTGCAACGTGTAGGCGACGTCGGCCAGGCGCAGCGAGGCCGCGTGCGGGCCGCGCAGAAACGCTGCGAGGTGTCGTACGTACACCGACAGGCGATCGGCCTGCATGGCAGACAGCGGCAGCACATGCGGCACGCCAGGCACAGGCTCGGGCTGCTGCCGGGCGACCGATAGCGGACAGGCTTCGAGGATCGCGTGGGCATTGGTACCGCCGATGCCGAAGGCGCTCAAGCCGGCCAGGCGCGCTCCGGGCGGCCAAGCTTGCACGCGCTCGGCCACGTAGAACGGCGAAGCCGCGAAATCGATCGCCGGATTTGGCCGCTTATAGTGCAGCGTCGGCGGGATTTCACCGTGTTGCAGGCTCAACGCCAGCTTGATGCAGCCGGCCAGCCCCGCCGCCGTGTCAAGGTGGCCGAGGTTGCTCTTCACCGAGCCGATCGCGCAGTACTGCCGCGCCTGTGTATGGCGCCGATAGGTCTCGCTGAGCGCCGTCACTTCGATCGGGTCACCGAGCCGTGTGCCGGTGCCATGGGCTTCGACATAACCGATCTGGGCTGGGTCAATGCGTGCCTGGCGCAGCGCCTGTTCGATCACCTCGGATTGGCCGCGCACGCTGGGTGCGTAGAAGCCTGCCTTGTCGGCACCGTCATTGTTAACGGCCACGCCGCGCAGCAGCGCGTAGATGTGGTCGCCGTCGGCCACCGCCTCGCGCGCCAGCTTGAGCAGCACCACGGCCACGCCCTCGCCGGCTACCATGCCGTCGGCGCTCGCATCGAAGGTCTTGCAATGGCCTTCGCTGGAGAAATTTAGTCCCGGCTCGTAACGGTAGCCCAGGCTATCATCGCCGAACAGGCTGGCCGCGCCCACCAAAGCAGTACGCACCTCGCTGCTGCGCAGACTCTGTGCGGCCGCATGCATGCCCACCAGCGACGAGGAACAGTTCGCGTGCACCGCGTAGCTGGGCCCGCGCAGGCCGAGCTGGTAGGAAATCATGGTGGCCACAGTGCCGGGCTGAGCCAGCAGCCAATTCACGTAGTCGTCGGAATCGCCGGGGCTGCCTTGTTCGCTCGGTTCGGCCAGCCGCAAGGGGCCACCCGTGGCCATGTAGACGCCCGTGTCGGGAATCGCTTCGGGCGTGTAGCCGGCATCCTCGATCGCGGCCCAGGCGTGTTGCAGCAGCAGGCGGAACGGCGGGTCCATGCGCGTTACGGTGCGCGGCGGCAGGTTGAAGAACTCCGCGTCGAACTCAGCTTTGCCATTGATGCCGTAATGCACCGGCACGTATTGCGGGTCGGCGATCAGGCGCTCCGGCACTCCGACGGCGCGCAGGGCTTCGGGGCTGAACAGCCTGGCGCTGTCGTGGCCGGCGCGCAGGTTATCCCAGAACGCGCGATGGTTTTCAGCGCCGGGGAAGTGACAGGCGATGCCAATGATGGCCAGCGCGTCCTCGGCGATTCCGTTCGCATCTGGTTCCGGCTCCGCGGCGACGACTCGCGGCGCGATGGGTTCATTATTAACCGGTGCTTCGGGAGTCGGACCGCCACCGTCGAGATAGGCGGCTTGTGCCGCCACGCTGATATGTGCGAAGACTTGTGCCACACCGAATGCCCGGCCGAACTCGGCCTGGATACGCTCGGCCAGCAGCACCGCCGCCACGGAGTTGCCGCCGGCTTCCAAAAAACGTTCGTCGCGTCCGACCGTGGGACGCTCCAGCACTTCGGCCCACAGGGCCTGCAGGCGCGATTCGAGTTCCAGCCGCGCGGCGTTGCGGCTTGTCGCGGCGCTGGGTGGTGTCTTTCCGTCGCTTTGTGCAGGCAATGCGCGAGCGCGCAGCGCCTGGCGGTCAACCTTGCCGTTCGGCGTTTGCGGCAAGACCGCCGTGCTTAGCCAGATGGCCGGCCGCATGTAGGCCGGTAGGCGATCGCGCAGTTGCGCCTGCAAGGCTTGGACCTGGATCGAGTCCAGCCAGGTGTCGCCATGCGTTGCTTTTGTCGGTACGCACCAGGCGGCCAGTTGTGAACCGTGCGCGCCTTCGCGCAACACCACCGCCGCCTGTTTCACCAGGTCCGATTGCTCCAGCACCGCCTCGATTTCGCCGGGCTCCACGCGGTAGCCATTGACCTTCACTTGCTGGTCCGAACGGCCGCGATGCTCGAGTTGGCCGTCGGCGCGCCAGCGCGCCAGATCGCCAGTTCTATAGAGCCTACCAAATGGGTGATCAATGAAAGCTTGGGATGTGCGCTCCGGTTGGCCGTGGTAGCCCTGTGCGAGGCCGGCACCGCCTAGATATAGCTCGCCTTCGATACCTATTGGTTGTTCGCGGCCGTCTTCGTCCAGTACATAGGCTTGCGTGTTCGCTATAGGTCGTCCGATATGGATCAATGCGCTGGCATCCAGCTTCGCCAGCGTCGACCAGATCGTCGTTTCGGTGGGGCCGTAGAGATTCCATACGGTCGTACCGATCTCGTCGAAACGCTGCTTCAGACGGGTTGGCAGCGCTTCGCCACCGCACAGCACCTTCAGCCCTTCCGCGTTGCGCCAGCCCGCATGAAACAGCATCGACCACGTTGCCGGCGTCGCCTGCATGAGCGTCGGGCGCACGCGCTCGACTTCGGCCTTCAGGCGTCGGCCGTCGCGAGAGATTTCCGCCGAGCACAGCACGCACTCACCGCCGCCGATCAACGGCAGGTACAGTTCGAGCCCCGCTATGTCGAAGCTGATCGTTGTGACGGCAAGCAAGCGGTCGCTGGCCTGCAGTCCCGGCGTCTTGACCATCGATTGCAGGAAATTGCTTAGTGCACCGTGGCTGATACGAACGCCCTTGGGACGGCCGGTGCTTCCTGAAGTATAGAGGACGTAGGCCAGGTCTTGCGATTGAGGCATCGGCATCGACAGCGGTGCCGATGCCTCCGGCACGTCGTCTGCCGCCCATACCGGTAGCGCGCCTGCCAACGTTTGAACCTGCGCCAGATGCGCCGTATCACTCAGTGCCGCGCCGGCACCGCTGTCTTCCAGCATGTAGCGCAGGCGCTCGGCCGGGTACGCCGGATCCAGGGGCACATAGGCCGCGCCTGCCTGCCAAATCCCCAGCAGACTCGCCAGCAACCACGGGCTGCGACCCTGGCAGATACCCACAATGGATCCTACGCCGATTCCCTGCGCACGCAAGCGCTGGGCTATCGCCGAGCTGTGGGCAGCCAGTTCCGCGTAGCTCCAGCGCTGCTGCTCGTCGCTCACTGCCCAAGCTTGTGCATTCGCCACCACCTGACGCTCGAACAAAGCTGCTACCGGCGTCAACGCCCAATCTCGAACTTCGCCTTGCCAACTGGTCAATTGAGCATGCTCGTGCTCGCCGCGCAGTTCATGCTCGCTCAGCCGCTTCCACGGATCGGCCAGCACACCTTCGAGCAGATGCAGGTAATGCCCCAACCAACGTTCGATCGTGCTCTCATCCCACAACGTGGGATCGTATTTGAAATACAGCGCATAACCTTGCCGGCCGCCCCGCACCTCCAGCACCAGCTCGTATTCGCCTTCCTGGTACAGCGCCTCCTCCCAGGTCCAATCTTCCACCTCGGCGAGTGCGTCGACATCGAGCGTGTCCTGATAGAGAAACGCCGCCTGGAACAAGGGCGAGGCGTCACTGCCGCTCAAGCCGAGCTCGCGCACCAGCGCGGGAAACGGATAAGCATGCGCCATCGCATCGACGAGCTGCCGCTGCAAAGCCTGCACGTCCTCGCCGAAACCGCGCCGGCCGAGCCCTCGCGCGCGCATCGGCAGCATGTTCACGAACATGCCAACCAGCCCGGCACTGGCCGCGTCGCGTTCGTCCATCGCCATGCCAACCACCACGTCATCGCGCCCTGCATGGCGGCTCAGCAGCCCCTGGAACACCGCCAGCAGCAAGGTGGACGGATACACGCCATGACGTTCGGTATAAGCCTGCAATGAAGCGCTCAACGTCGCCGGCAATTCACGCCGCAGCGTGCACCCCTTGAAGCTTGGCGTCGCGCCGCGCGGGCGATCCAGCGGCAAGCCCAGGCTGCTCCGCGCGTCCGCCAATTGCTCGCGCCAATAAGCCAAGCGTTTCGACGCTTCGTTGCCTTGCAGCCGAGTTCGCTCGGCACGGACGAAATTCACGTAGCCGTCGCTGCCGACTGCGCCCGGAACTGCCTCACCGTTCCCCAAGGCTCGATAGGCCTCGTGCAGCCCGGCCAACAGCAGACCCACCGAAGCGCCGTCGATCACGAGGTGATGGACAACCAGCAGGAACAGACTTTCACCGCCGCCGGCACCATCCAGCCAATGCGCCCGCATCAGCGGGCCCTTGGCCAGATCGAAAGGTTGCTCGATACGTTCGCGAAGCCAGTCGAGACGTTCGCTCTCGCTCCATGTCGAACCATCGCCGTGCTCCAGCGACAGGCCCGAAGCAAACGTCGCATGCAGTCGCAGCGGCCCCTCGCGCTGCTCGACCAAAGCGCCCAGCACGGGCCAGCGTTCCAACAGGCTGCCGCAAGCGCGCAGGAAGCGTTCTCGATCGAGATCCAGCGGCAGGCGCAGGCAAAGCGGCACGTTGTACGCCGACAGCTGCGGATAGGCCTTTTGCAGGGACCACAAGCCGCGCTGCGTTTCGCTCAACTCAATATCCACCGCGATAGCGGTGCCGTCGGACAAGCGCGCGAAGGCTTCGCTTACCTGATCGCCGCTAAGTTGGCCGACTTCGTACAAGGCGATAATTTGATCCAGGGTCATGACGGCGTTCATGGAATGGCCTCAGCCAGCATGGCGCGCGCTTGGGCATGGTCCAGGGCGCCGTTTCGATAGGCTTGCAGCACGGACAGCACGCGGTCGGGCACGGGTGCCTCTGCCGACGCGCCGGCAGAGGCACCCGTGCGCGGGATCGACTGCACGCGCAACAGCAGCGCGGCGTGGTGCTCGGCCAGATGCTCCGCAAGGCGCGCGATGCTCGGGTATTCGAACAGCACCGAAGGCAGAACCGCGACGCCGAGCAGCCGGCTCAGTTCCTCGCTTAAGGCCACCAGGCCCAGCGACGTGAGGCCAAGTTCGCGGTAGCTAAGCTGCGGGTTCAGCGCCTGCACCGGCCGCTGCAGGCGCATCGCCAGCCAGCGGCGCAGCCATTGCGTGGCCTTGGCGCGAGGATCGGCACCGACCTCGGCGGTGGCGGCCAACACGAAGCGCCACGCCGGCGCGGCGGCGGCGGTGGCGGTGGCGGTGGCAACAGACTTGGCCGGTGTCGGTGCCGGATGCTTGCTGGACGAGATTTGCGTCGACAACAGGTGCCAGGGTAAATGTTGCCGATCGAACGGGTAAGTCGGCAGGTGGCAACGCTGCGGCCGCACCGGGCCGTAGAGCTTCAACCAATCCACATCGGCACCTTGTACCCAGGACGCAGCCAGTTCGTCGAGGCCGGTTCGATCCGCCGCCACGGCCAGCGTCATTTCCGGATCGACGCTGCCGCGCCACAGCCCGACTATCGGCCGTTGTTCGGCGAGCGCCTGCAGCAGCGCGCGCAGTTGTTCCCTATCATCCGCCTTGAGCACGGCGCGCTCAGCCAGCGCGCTGCGGCCGGTCTGGCAGGTATAGGCCAGCTCGGCCAGGCTCGGTTGCGGCTGTCCATGTCGGGTTTTGTCGAGAAAGTCGAGCAGGCGTCGCGCGATTCGCGCCAGTTGCGGCGCACCAGCAGCGGACAAGGGCAGCAGCACTTCCTGCGTCTGCTCCAGCAACTGCGGGCCGAGCCGATCGCCCTGGCCCGGGCCGTATTCGCGCACCACCATGTGCACATTGGTACCACTGTGGCCGAAGGCGTTCAGCCCGGCATATCGCGGCAAGCCCGGCTCGCTGTTCCAAGCCGTCGCCGCGTCGTCGGGCAGGCGCAGCGCCGAGCCGTTCCAGTCGATCAGCGGATTCGCCTGCTCGAAATGCAGCAGGCCCGGCAACCGGCGATGACGCAGCGAGAGCAGCAACTTGATCAAGCCCACCACACCGGACGCGGCCCCGGTATGCCCAATATGCGTCTTGCTGGTGCCGATCACGCAGAAACCTCGGCGCGTAGTGACACGGCCGAATGCGCGGCCGATGGCATTACCCTCCACCGCGTCGCCCAGCAAGGTGCCGGTGCCGTGCACCTCGAAGTGGCTGATCCGTTCCGGTGCGATGCCGTGGCGCTCCCAGGTCTCGCTCAGGAGTTCTTCCTGGGCCCGGCCGTTGGGTGCTGTGATGCCGTTGCTGGTACCGTCCTGGTTGCTGCCGCTGGCCTCGATCACGCCGTGAATGGCATCGCCGTCGGCGGCGGCTTGGTCTAGGCGCTTGAGCACCAGCATGCCCACTGCCTCGGACAGCACCATGCCATCGCCGGCGGCCTCGAAGCTCAGGCAGCGCCACTGCGGTGACAGCATGCCGGCATCGGCCAGGTGCCCCAGCCCCTCAACGCTCAGCGCCGCGGCCACGCCGCCGGCCAGCGCTAGCTGCGTCTCGCCGTGTCGCAGGCTCTCGCAGGCCAGGTGGATGGCCATCGCGCCGGACGAGCAGCCGGTATTGACCACCAGGGCTGGCCCCTTCAGGTCCAGCAGATAGGACAGCCGTGAGGCGATGATCGCCTCGGACGAACCCGAGAAGGAGCCCTGGAAAAAGCTGCTCGGTTCCGCGCCGACGAACACCGCGGTGCGGCTGCCGCGCAGGCCGCGCGGATCGTAGCCGGCATCTTCCAGCGCCTTCCAGCCTTCCTCCAGCACCAGCCGTTGCGCCGGGCTCATGCCGGAGGCTTCCTCGTGCGACAAGCCGAAGAAGGCCGCATCGAAATGGTCGCGGCCCTGCAGCGCGCCGCCGTGCGGGCTGGCTCCGCGCGCGGCGCGGCCATAGGCCTCGGGCAGTTCGCGGATGCTGTCGCGGCCATTCAAGAGGTTCGCCCAGAACGTGTCGGCGTCCTCGGCGTCGGGCACCTGGAGCGCCATGCCGACGACGGCGATCGGCGCGG
Source organism: Burkholderia sp. (assembly GCA_040946865.1). GTDB lineage: Bacteria > Pseudomonadota > Gammaproteobacteria > Burkholderiales > Burkholderiaceae > Burkholderia. The sequence goes on along the minus strand of JAYFSB010000002.1, from coordinate 9,184 downwards.
GCCGGGATGCCTCGGCAGCCGACGAAAGCTGCTCCGATACCGTTGCGGGCGCAAGCATCGTCGCTGTCGGCGTGGCCTCGGCCACGACGGGTTCCGACGACGATGCCACCTTGGGCTGATTCTGCACCACAGACGCCCGCCCGCCGTGCTGCTCGAGCACGTGTCGGCTCAGCGCGGCGATGGTGCTGTAGTCGTAGATCACTGTCTGGCCCAGCTGGATGCCCAGACGCTGGTTGAGCCCCTTGACCAGGGCGACGCTGAGGATCGAGTCGATGCCGTAGTCGGAGAAGGCCGTCTCGTCGGCCAGGTCTGCAGCCTCGCGCTTCAGGGTCTCGGCAAGGCAGGCGCGGATCTCGGCGGCAATCACCGCATGAGGAACGGCTTCGCTGGACGAGGCAGGTGACGTGGATGCAGCCGGCTCGGTGACGCCCCCCCCCGCCTGCGCCGACGAAGGCGCGGCGAGCGGTACTACCGGCATTGGCGCAGCACCGCCCGGACGCATCAGTCCATGACTTTCCGCCACCCATACCTGCTGCAATTCGCGGCCCGGGCCGTCCAGGCAGACCGGGCGCATCCCAGCCTCGACTAGCAGCGCCTGCCAATGCGCGCTGTCCAGCAGGGGCGAACCAGGGATACGCAGCTGCGGATCGTCATAGAGCCACCAGCCTTCCAGCAAACCGAAGGTCAAGGTGCCCAGCAGGCTCTTGCTGACGCCCTCGTTGACGATCAGCACGCCATGGCAGCGCAGCGCCGCCTGCACGTGACGCAAGGTGGCGCGGATGTCGTGCGTGGCATGCAGGCAGTTGGTGGCGATCACAATGTCGTAGTTGCCCGGCACGATGCCCTGCTCGGCCAGTGGCCGCTCGATGTCGCAACGACAAGCGCGCAGATATGGATGCTCGGCCAGATGGCGCTCGCGCGCCTGCGCCAGGAAGGCCTCGGACAGATCGGTGTAGCAGTATTCGAGCATCGGCGCGCCGATCGCGGCTAGGCGCGGCAACACCTTGGCGGTGGTGCCGCCGGTGCCGGCACCGACCTCGAGCACACGTAGGCGCGCCTGCGGCTCGGCGGCCAGGCGATGGCGCACATAGGCTTCGACCGTGTCAGCCACCTGGTGATTGAAGGAATCGGTCCAAGATGTGCCCTGGTAAAGGCCGGCCACCTTGCTCGTGCTGCCGTCGGCGAAGATCACCGAGGTTGCCGTGGTCTGGCCGCGCAGCACCTCCGGCAGGTGGCGCAGACAGTCCTCTACCAGTAGCAAGGCGGCATGCAGTTGCGGGTCCTGCAGATAACCGACCTTGTCGCGTTCCCAGTCCTGCCACAGCGCATCAGCCTGCTCCAGGCTCAGGGCACGCAGCAACTCGACGCGTCGCTTCCGCGTGCAGATCCAGCCGTCCGCCTCCAGAATCTCGGTACAGCACTCGTCCCACCAGCGCCGATAGTCGTCGATCACGCCGAGCTTGCGGCGCAGCTGCTCGCCGTCCCAGCTCACGCTCGCCTGGTCGAACAGGCCCAGGCGACGCAGTTGCGCACACAACAGGCCGCGCAGGCACCGATCCAGCTCGGTCCAGTCCGGCGGCACCACGGTGGAGCGTAACGCGGCGGCATCGAAGCTGTCGAGGAAGGACGGCGTGCCGACGGCGGCGACTGCCACCACGTCGACGGCCGTACTGGGCATCAGATCGCGTACGGTGTCGGACGCCTTTAGGCAGATGGCCTGGTCGAGCACGCCCTGCCCCAGGGCCGCCACGAAGCGCTCAAAGAACACGCAGGCTTCGTCGGCATGGATGCCAGTGAAGTGCCTGGCCAGGTCCTGCTCGAGCGCCGTGCCGGCCAGCGAGTTTTTCCAGTAGCCCCAATGGATCAAGCCGACGCGGAACGGCGACTGCGCGCGGATCGATTGCACGTAGCGATCGGCCGCGGCCACGCCGACGGCATAGGCCGCCGAATCCCTGGCGCTGAGGAAGGCGAAGGACTGCACCGAGGAGTAATAGCAGAGGAAGTCCAGCGACTCGCCGAGCAGGGCCTGATGGAAATGCCGCGCGCCAAGCGCCTTGACGGCGACTGCCTCGGCCAGCGCGGTCGGGCTCCAGCGTTCGGCTGGCGCGTCCGCGCAGCGATGCATGGCAGAGAAGATCGCGCCGTCGATCGTGCCGTGGATCTGCTTCGCTCGGGCGACAGCCTCGCGCACGGCACCGGCATCGGTGAGATCGGCCTGGATGTAGCTGGGCAGCAGGTCGCCCAGGTCGCCCGCCTCCAGCGCTTGCAGGCGCGCGGCTAGTCCAGACGCATCGACGCGGCTGCGGCCCAGCCAGATCACGCGCGCGCGATAACGTTCGATCAGGTAGCGGCTGATCGCCGTACCCAGCGTACCGCTACCACCGGCAATCAGATAGACGCCACCCTGCTTGAGCCCGCCGTCGTGCAGGCTTCCCCAGTCCAGGCGTTCGAAGCGTTGCCGCCAGCGCTCGCCGCCGCTGAAGCGCACGCTTTCGCCACGTTCGCTGGCCGGCTCGGCCCAGAGCTGCCACCAACTGGATGCCGACCACGCCTCGGCATCCAGGCTCAGGTGGCGCAGCCGCAGGCGATGATCGCCCTGGGCCATGGCGTAGGCGAGGCCGCTCAGGCCGCCGCCGGTCGATGCGTCGCTTGCGTTCTTCGCTTCGATCGTCACCAGATAGAACTCGGTACGCGGTGCCTGTTGGCCTTGATTCAGAGCTCGTTGCACACGCAACAACTGCGCTTCAGCCGATTCCGGGTGGCCAGGCCAGCTCGATACCGTCCCGGTTTCAGCATCCGTATCGGCGAGGAAAACCACGCTGTCGGGCCAGTTGCCCTCCTGCAGTGCTTCGGACAAAGCCTGGCCGTCGTCGACGCTGTTGCAAATGCGTTCCGTCGCGCCCAGGCGGCGGTTTTCCCGGCCGAGGCGGATCAGGCGCAAGGCTGCCGAAGGCCAGCGCTGCGCGCACCAGTCGAACAGCTGGCCAACACGCGCGGAAGACTCCGGCGCCACGATGAGTAGCGATGTGGGGGCCGATGACGCCTGTGCGTCATGCGTGATGGCCGGCATAGCAACCCAGCGCGGTAGATAACTCATGCCGTCCCAGGCGCGTTCTGGCGCAATCTCGAGCGGTTCCGGATCCGCCGCGATCGCAGCGGCCGGTGCCTCCAACCAGTGACACGTGCGCTCGAACGGATAGGTAGGCAGGCTGACCCGGCGCAGACGCTGGGTACCATGCAGCAGTGCCCAGTCCAGGGAAAGGCCCTGCACCCACAGGGTGGCCAGCTTGTCGAGCTTGCCCGCGGCGGCCCACTGCGCGAACAGGCGAGCTGAGTCGTCGTCGTGCTCGAAGGCCTGCAACAAGGCATGACCACGGTCGCAGTCGCCCTCGTGGCCGAGCTTGCGGCCCGCCAGGTGGTCTGACAGCTGCCTGCGCAAACCGCTCATGTCCTCGGCGACGAAGGCTAGCCGATGCGTCATGCTGCGGCGGCCAACTTGCAGGGTATAAGCCAGATCGCGCAGCGACGGCAAGGATTCGGAACTGTCGAGATGGTCGAGCACTTGCCGCGCGACGGCGCGCAGGCGCTCCTGGGTCCGCGCGGAAAGAACGATCAGCTGCGCCGCGTTTGCAGGAGCTTCGACGGATTCCTCCAGGTAAGCTTCGAGGATCGCGTGGGCATTGGTGCCGCCGATGCCGAAAGCGCTCAAGCCGGCCAGGCGCGCTCCGGGCGGCCAAGCTTGCACGCGCTCGGCCACGTAGAACGGCGAAGCCGCGAAATCGATCGCCGGATTTGGCCGCTTATAGTGCAGCGTCGGCGGGATTTCACCGTGTTGCAGGCTCAACGCCAGCTTGATGCAGCCGGCCAGCCCCGCCGCCGTGTCAAGGTGGCCGAGGTTGCTCTTCACCGAGCCGATCGCGCAGTACTGCCGCGCCTGTGTATGGCGCCGATAGGTCTCGCTGAGCGCCGTCACTTCGATCGGGTCACCGAGCCGTGTGCCGGTGCCATGGGCTTCGACATAACCGATCTGGGCTGGGTCAATGCGTGCCTGGCGCAGCGCCTGTTCGATCACCTCGGATTGGCCGCGCACGCTGGGTGCGTAGAAGCCTGCCTTGTCGGCACCGTCATTGTTAACGGCCACGCCGCGCAGCAGCGCGTAGATGTGGTCGCCGTCGGCCACCGCCTCGCGCGCCAGCTTGAGCAGCACCACGCCGCCGCCCTCGCCCGACACCATGCCGTCGGCGCTCGCATCGAAGGTCTTGCAATGGCCGTCGCTGGAGAAGTTCAGGCCCGGCTCGTGAAGATAACCCTTGCCGTGTTCGGCGAACAAGGTGGCCGCACCAACCAGCGCCAGGCGCGATTCGCGCGCCAGAAGGCTGCGCCGTGCTGCGGCCAGCGCGCTCAGGAAGGAGGAGCAGTTGGTCTGGACAAACAGACTCGGGCCGGTCAGGCCAAGCTGATACGAGACCAGGGTCGGCAGCGAGCCGCCTTGCGACATCAACCAGGCCACGTAACGGTCACCGGGCTCGACAGCGCGAGGATCCTGCAGGCGCGCCTGGTAAGCACTGAAGCTCGCCGACATGAACACGCCCGTGTCGGGAATCGCTTCGGGCGTGTAGCCGGCATCCTCGATCGCGGCCCAGGCGTGTTGCAGCAGCAGGCGGAACGGCGGGTCCATGCGCGTTACGGTGCGCGGCGGCAGGTTGAAGAACTCCGCGTCGAACTCAGCTTTGCCATTGATGCCGTAATGCACCGGCACGTATTGCGGGTCGGCGATCAGGCGCTCCGGCACTCCGACGGCGCGCAGGGCTTCGGGGCTGAACAGCCTGGCGCTGTCGTGGCCGGCGCGCAGGTTATCCCAGAACGCGCGATGGTTTTCAGCGCCGGGGAAGTGACAGGCGATGCCAATGATGGCCAGCGCGTCCTCGGCGATTCCGTTCGCATCTGGTTCCGGCTCCGCGGCGACGACTCGCGGCGCGATGGGTTCATTATTAACCGGTGCTTCGGGAGTCGGACCGCCACCGTCGAGATAGGCGGCTTGTGCCGCCACGCTGATATGTGCGAAGACTTGTGCCACACCGAATGCCCGGCCGAACTCGGCCTGGATACGCTCGGCCAGCAGCACCGCCGCCACGGAGTTGCCGCCGGCTTCCAAAAAACGTTCGTCGCGTCCGACCGTGGGACGCTCCAGCACTTCGGCCCACAGGGCCTGCAGGCGCGATTCGAGTTCCAGCCGCGCGGCGTTGCGGCTTGTCGCGGCGCTGGGTGGTGTCTTTCCGTCGCTTTGTGCAGGCAATGCGCGAGCGCGCAGCGCCTGGCGGTCAACCTTGCCGTTCGGCGTTTGCGGCAAGACCGCCGTGCTTAGCCAGATGGCCGGCCGCATGTAGGCCGGTAGGCGATCGCGCAGTTGCGCCTGCAAGGCTTGGACCTGGATCGAGTCCAGCCAGGTGTCGCCATGCGTTGCTTTTGTCGGTACGCACCAGGCGGCCAGTTGTGAACCGTGCGCGCCTTCGCGCAACACCACCGCCGCCTGTTTCACCAGGTCCGATTGCTCCAGCACCGCCTCGATTTCGCCGGGCTCCACGCGGTAGCCATTGACCTTCACTTGCTGGTCCGAACGGCCGCGATGCTCGAGTTGGCCGTCGGCGCGCCAGCGCGCCAGATCGCCAGTTCTATAGAGCCTACCAAATGGGTGATCAATGAAAGCTTGGGATGTGCGCTCCGGTTGGCCGTGGTAGCCCTGTGCGAGGCCGGCACCGCCTAGATATAGCTCGCCTTCGATACCTATTGGTTGTTCGCGGCCGTCTTCGTCCAGTACATAGGCTTGCGTGTTCGCTATAGGTCGTCCGATATGGATCAATGCGCTGGCATCCAGCTTCGCCAGCGTCGACCAGATCGTCGTTTCGGTGGGGCCGTAGAGATTCCATACGGTCGTACCGATCTCGTCGAAACGCTGCTTCAGACGGGTTGGCAGCGCTTCGCCACCGCACAGCACCTTCAGCCCTTCCGCGTTGCGCCAGCCCGCATGAAACAGCATCGACCACGTTGCCGGCGTCGCCTGCATGAGCGTCGGGCGCACGCGCTCGACTTCGGCCTTCAGGCGTCGGCCGTCGCGAGAGATTTCCGCCGAGCACAGCACGCACTCACCGCCGCCGATCAACGGCAGGTACAGTTCGAGCCCCGCTATGTCGAAGCTGATCGTTGTGACGGCAAGCAAGCGGTCGCTGGCCTGCAGTCCCGGCGTCTTGACCATCGATTGCAGGAAATTGCTTAGTGCACCGTGGCTGATACGAACGCCCTTGGGACGGCCGGTGCTTCCTGAAGTATAGAGGACGTAGGCCAGGTCTTGCGATTGAGGCATCGGCATCGACAGCGGTGCCGATGCCTCCGGCACGTCGTCTGCCGCCCATACCGGTAGCGCGCCTGCCAACGTTTGAACCTGCGCCAGATGCGCCGTATCACTCAGTGCCGCGCCGGCACCGCTGTCTTCCAGCATGTAGCGCAGGCGCTCGGCCGGGTACGCCGGATCCAGGGGCACATAGGCCGCGCCTGCCTGCCAAATCCCCAGCAGACTCGCCAGCAACCACGGGCTGCGACCCTGGCAGATACCCACAATGGATCCTACGCCGATTCCCTGCGCACGCAAGCGCTGGGCTATCGCCGAGCTGTGGGCAGCCAGTTCCGCGTAGCTCCAGCGCTGCTGCTCGTCGCTCACTGCCCAAGCTTGTGCATTCGCCACCACCTGACGCTCGAACAAAGCTGCTACCGGCGTCAACGCCCAATCTCGAACTTCGCCTTGCCAACTGGTCAATTGAGCATGCTCGTGCTCGCCGCGCAGTTCATGCTCGCTCAGCCGCTTCCACGGATCGGCCAGCACACCTTCGAGCAGATGCAGGTAATGCCCCAACCAACGTTCGATCGTGCTCTCATCCCACAACGTGGGATCGTATTTGAAATACAGCGCATAACCTTGCCGGCCGCCCCGCACCTCCAGCACCAGCTCGTATTCGCCTTCCTGGTACAGCGCCTCCTCCCAGGTCCAATCTTCCACCTCGGCGAGTGCGTCGACATCGAGCGTGTCCTGATAGAGAAACGCCGCCTGGAACAAGGGCGAGGCGTCACTGCCGCTCAAGCCGAGCTCGCGCACCAGCGCGGGAAACGGATAAGCATGCGCCATCGCATCGACGAGCTGCCGCTGCAAAGCCTGCACGTCCTCGCCGAAACCGCGCCGGCCGAGCCCTCGCGCGCGCATCGGCAGCATGTTCACGAACATGCCAACCAGCCCGGCACTGGCCGCGTCGCGTTCGTCCATCGCCATGCCAACCACCACGTCATCGCGCCCTGCATGGCGGCTCAGCAGCCCCTGGAACACCGCCAGCAGCAAGGTGGACGGATACACGCCATGACGTTCGGTATAAGCCTGCAATGAAGCGCTCAACGTCGCCGGCAATTCACGCCGCAGCGTGCACCCCTTGAAGCTTGGCGTCGCGCCGCGCGGGCGATCCAGCGGCAAGCCCAGGCTGCTCCGCGCGTCCGCCAATTGCTCGCGCCAATAAGCCAGACAGGCCACGCTATCGACGCCACTCAGTCGCGCGGTTTCCGTGGCGATGAAAGCGCTATACGCACGGCCGTCCGTCGCACCGTCAAGGCCGCGACCTGCTTCGAGATCCTCATAGATCTTGCGCAGGCCTGCCAGCAAGATGCCGACGGATACTGCGTCGATCACGAGGTGATGAACCACCAGCAGCAGCCGGCTCCCGCCATCCGCCTCGCCGCCCAACCAAAAGGCACGCACCAGCGGTCCGCTATCGAGGTCGAAGGGTTCGGCCAGCCTGTCGCCAAGCCAGCTCAGCCGCCGCGCCTCCTCGCTCCAGCCCTCCGCCTGGTGCTCGTACCAGGGCAGCTCACGCCCCGTCTGCTCCTGCATGACCATGACAAGCCGCCCGTCCACTTGCTGCACCGAGGCACCAAGCATAGGCCAACGACGGAGCAGCCACGCACAGGCTTTGCGCATGCGCTCGCGTTGCACCCGCGGTGAGAGCCGAAGGCACAGCGGAACGTTGTAGGCCGCCATCCGGGGATGACTTTTCTGCAGGAACCACAGCCCGCGCTGCACTTCGCTCAGCGGTGCCATGACGCGTGAATCGCCCTGCTCCGCCTGGCCCTCGGTAGCCTGCTGCTCGATCACCATGGAAGCCAGCTGCTGCGCATGATACTCGGCCAGGTAGTCGGCAAATTCCGTCAGCGTACGATAGTCGAACAGCACCGAAGGGCTCAGCTTCGTCTGCAGCAGCCCACTCAATTGCTGGATCAAGCCGATCAAACCTCGCGAACTGAACCCCATGCTGAGATAGTCCACCCCCACGGGGACTTCATCCGTGGGCAGGCCCAGCTCGCGTCCAACCAGTTCCTGCAACAGGCGCAATGCCTTTTTCGTTTCACCGATCGGGCTGACAGACTGCATGGGGCAACGCTCCTATCAAGCTCGCGAGACGATACCCGGCACCGGTACCGAGCCTCGGATCCGCAAAAGAACCACCGGAAATTCCGCATACCGTCTGCACCTCGGCATGCCTTCGTCTACACGGCCGCAAGCGACCATTGCGCGCCAATCGATCAACTCATTTCATATCGGCAACTGAGGAATGCAAAACGACGCCAGACTGAGCAGCGCCTGCGCGAGCCCGACATTACGCCCTTGCTTGCAACGATAGGCGCTCTATGGCAACGGACTTGGCAAAACGAGTCGGCAAATCGAGCATTCGACCGCCTGGCTTGACTCGTTTCGATGCCTACAGATTAGTCGGGAACGCTGCGCTGATATCCACGAAGTTTTTTCTCGTGAGCTGAAACCGCGATTGGCTAAATCTATTCAATATCCCTGATTCAATCGATTTCTCGACGATTTACATGAAGGCTTATTTGATCATCGATTGCAGGGATTGTCTGTCCGTCAAATCCGGTACGCCGGATCATTCACAGCAGGACCAATCATGCATAGGCAGTTTCAAGATCGAAATGCAACAGAAGTGCGTTGAATCCGGAGAGCATCCCCCAAGGCAAAGATTTCATGATGATTCTGACGAACATCGAACGATTCAGGCATGAACAGGAGTTAAGGCAATGCTGATCAAGTGTCTGCATTCGTGATGTCGTCAAGCCTGCGAAGCGAATCGATCATGAA
>JAYFSB010000001.1:0-60396 GCA_040946865.1 Burkholderia sp. | reverse complement strand
GGTATCTCCTCGTTCAGCTTCGCTCGGCCCTTGCTCATCACCTCACCGTATTCAGTCAGCGACCCGCGCAGTCCATTGATCTGCATCGCGCGGAACTTCACCAATGGCTCGCGCATTCGGTGCGGCGCCAGCATCACCGTTGCATCTCGGTCTTGATCGCTACCGGCTTGCCAGGTTGCTGTACTGCCAGCCAGATCGCCCGCGCATCGGCGGCATCACTCTTGTTGCGAATGTTGAACGCCTTTACGAACTCCGCCGGTATCAGCCGAACCGCGTGACCCATCTGCCTCAGTTGCCTCGCCCAGTGATGGGCTCCACCACACGTTTCCATTCCGATCAGGCAGCACGCACGGTTCGCGAAATACTCGAGGAACTGCGCGCGCTTGATCGGCTTGTTCACGATCTCTCCTGTCGCCAGATCAACGTAATGCAACTGAAACACGTTCTTGGCGATGTCTACGCCTACTGCCATACTGTCCATCGCGGATCCTCCGGTTGCCGGGAAATGCGTGCATTTTCCACTTGGGCATATCGATGCCGTTGGCCCGTGAGGATCCACCCCTTCTTCTGCTCTCACATGCGCGGGTGAGACGCGTTTATTTCATTCTCCTGAATCAAGTAATGTTGGTCTTGCTTTCAGGGAAAACCTGATGAGAAGAATTCGGCGAGCACGTCGCGTCGCCTCAGAAGATCGTGCTGGCTGGCTGCTGCCGTCGACGCGTCGATATCCAGCCCGAGCCAGCCAGGGACGCATGCCGTCAAGAAAACCGATGAACTGGATTCTCGCCAGTACCACGCCGACACCGGCATGAGGCTCGGCGGAGCCGAACGACAATGGTCGGCGTTTAGGACGATCGAAATCCAGCTGATGATTTGCCCGTTCGTGGATCATCTCGTACCGATTGCCGGAACCGTTGAGCCAGGCTGCCACCTTGCCCGAGGCGATCCGGAACGCGATCTGGTCGGGGCTGTCGTAGCGGATCAGTTCCGCGGCCGCCCGCACCGACAGCGCGAGATCAGCCACCAGCCGATCTCGCGTCGCCCAGCAAGTAGCGACGTATGTCGGCGGGAACCATATCCAGCAGGGTCGAGTTGTTGCCGGTGAGCTTTTACTCGAGCCGCCTCGAACTCGTCGATCGTCAGGGCCAGACCATCTTCATCGAGTACCGTGGCCGACAGCCAGGGGCCGAAGTTGCATGTACCGGGAAAGAAACGCATCAACTCGCCTCGTTGAAAATGGCTGGAGCGCACCGGGAACGCCCACCCGTGCAAGAGCTTGGGCTGGGAGAACACGGCCAGATCCGTATCCTTGGGCATGTACTGGTGCAACAGCCCGTTGGTGTTCTCGTTGCGTCCGCGCTGCCAAGGGCTATGCGGACCAGCGAAGTAGACCTTGATGCCGGTGGTCTCGCAGAGCTGCTCATGCCTGGCCATCTCCCGTCCCTGCTCAAGGCTCAGCTGGACCATCGTGCGCTCTTCACAACTCAGGTGTTTGTAGGTTCTCATCGCAACACAATACCCTCTCGGTAGGTGTTACAATCTGGCTTTGAGGCTGCCAAGCTCGGCCTTCTCCCAGAAATATGCCATTTCCGGGCTGCCGGACTACCGTCCCCCGCTGAACGAGTGCGGTGTGCAACAATCCGCCATGAGATTGTCGGCAGACCGCACGAAGATTGAAATAAGTCGCCGCGACGCAGGTCGTGCGCCTAGGCATGCGCCAGCCGGGACATCAGCGACTGATATTCATTGAGATCCCGACCGAACTGGTTGATGCAATGCGCGTATTTCACGTCGTCGATGCGCGCGTACTTCATGAAGGTGGCCAGCGTGCCGGTGGCGCTCAGGTCCACCATGAACGGCGCGGGCATATCGGCGGCCAGCCGGCGGGCTGTCGCTTCGAAATTAACGCTGTCGCGAACCACTCGCCAGCAATAGGCACCCGGATCCGCGATATCGGCCGTGGCGATCGCGCGCCGGAGCATGCAGGAGTACACCGGCACCCTCCCTGGCTCGAGACTCAAGTTCGCCGCCACACTTCGGATTTGTTTCTCGACGAGATCGATGCCGCTGGAATGGAAGGCGAAGCGGATCGGTAGCGAGGTCGCGATGGTGCCTTCGGCCTCCAGGCACCGACGGATCGACTCCAGGTTCTCGCGCGCGCCGGACACGCAGAAGCTGCCGCTGAAATTGACCACCGCCAGTTGCGAGCCGCTGTAAACCTCGGGTCGCAGCCTGAACTGCTCGACCTCGGCGAATACGCTGAGCATGCCGCCCGGCGCACCGTGACGGGCCAGCACCTGCGCTTGCCGCATGACCAGGCGCAGACCGTCCTCCCATTGCAGGCAACCGGCGCATGCCAGCGCGATGTATTCACCAAGGCTGTAGCCGAGCACGGCCGCCGGCTCGATGCCTTCGGCGCGGAGCGTTTCGCCCAGGCTGTAGCCGATACTGAACAAGGCGGGATGCGTATGCAGGATGTCGTCGAACGGCGCGGACGACTTGTGCCCTTCCTGGTACAGCACCTCGCTCAGTGAATACGCCAACTCGGCCCGGATCAGCGCGTCACAGGCGTCCACCCTTTCGCGGAACACGGGGTGGGAGTGATAAAGCTCGCGTCCCATCTGGAAATACTGCGTCCCCTGCCCGCCGAACATGAAGACGGTATCTGTGCCAGCCAACCTGGCTCGCCATGACGCAGCGGCATGTTCATGGACACTCGACATCACTTTCTCCCAATTCTGTTGTCGAGGGCAAGTCGATACGACTGCCTCGTTCCGCGAGGCAGCAGGCCCACCTAGATCGAAGGCACACCGATGGCCGGTGCCAGTTTCTGCCGGAATTCCAGGCGCAGCAGCCAGAGACTTAGCCCGGCCTGCAGGAACATGCTGGCCACGGACAGGTACCAGACCTGGACGATGGGGAAGCCCCCCTGCATGGAGAGCCATGCCACGGGCAGGACGAAGCTTAGCAGGCGCATGGCGGAACTGATCAGGGCCGGACGGGTGTTGCCGAGCCCCTGGAACGCGCTGGAGCAGGTGAAAATCACACCTTGCGCGATGAAGCTCCAGCAGGCGATATGCAGGTATTGTGTGCCCTGCGCCACTACCTCGCTGCCCTTGGCGAAGCTGCCAATCAGGGTCTCACCCTGCCACTGCAGAAGCAAGCATAGCAGCAGCATGATCGAGCTGATCAGACTAACTGTCGAGACAAAGGTCTGCCGTACGCGCTGCCCCATGCCCGCGCCGAGATTCTGGCCGACCATCGGCCCGGCCGCGAAGGACAGGGCTAGGGCCGGCAGGATCAGCACCTGCATCAGGCGTGCGCCGGCACCGAAGCCGGCCTGGGCCGCCGAACCGAAATCGCGGATGGCCCAGTAGGTTGCTGCCGAGTAGACAAACAGCAGCGTGTATTCGCCGCCGGCGGGCAGCCCGATGCCGAGGATGCGCCACCAGTCGCCGAGCCTGGGCCGCAGCCGGTCGCGCTGGATCTGCACGTAGCCGCCGAGCTTGTGGAAGTACCAGGCCATGGCCGGCGCCGCTGCCGCGAGCGCGATCGTGCTGGCCAGGCCCGCGCCGGCCACACCCATCGGATGGCCGGTTCCCCAGCCGACGATCAGCACGGGTGCCAGCACGATGTTGAGGCCGACAGTCAACAACTGCACCACCATGGTGGGCTTGACCACGCCAACGCCGCGTAGCGCCGCGCCCATCGCGGTCAGCACGAACTGCAGCGCCATCCCTGGCAGGAACCAGTAGAGGTAGAGGCTGCCCTGCTCCACCACGCCCGGCGTGGCCGAGGTGGAGCGCATATAGACGTCTGTCATGGCATAACCGAGCAGCAACATCACGAGGCCGCTGCAGACGGCCAGCCCCAGCGCCTGGTTGACGACCAGGCTGGCCTGCTCCTGGTTCTTGCTGCCTGCGGCTCGGGCGATCAAGGCCACGGTACCGGCGGCCAGCACCTGGGTCAGTGCCATCACCAGGAACGACACGTTGCCCGCCGCCCCCACACCCGCCAGGGCATCAGCACCGAGGCGGCCCACGAAATACAGGTCGACCAGGTAAAACAGCGACTGGAATACGATGCCGACGCCGATAGGCACGGCCATGGTGACGATGTGGCGGGTTACGGATCCCTGGGTCAGGTCCTTCATAGCTTTCCTTGTGGATTCAGGTGGTTGCGCGATAAAACGGGCTTCATCCGAAGATTCGCTTGGTCAGCTCGGTATCCATGTACTCGCGGATCTCGGTGACCTTGCCGTTTTCCAGGCGCAGCACGATGCAATAGAAATTGTTGTACTCCTGACCATCCTTGGTGCGGCCCGTGCCCTGCGCCTCGACCGCCACGTAGTGGTCCGCGGCGATGATGTTCTTGACTTGGAAATCGATCGGGCCGTCCAGGCGCTCCACGAAGTGCGGAATGAAATTCGTGAACAGGTCCTGCTTACCGTGATAGGTCCGCGAGAAACGGTGGCTGCCGAAATAGGTCACCTTGACGTCGTCGGACATATGACCGAAATGCCCCTTGGCATCACTCCTGGCATAGGCCTCGTACATGGCGGTGACGATGGCTTTGTTGGCTTCTGCACTCATCTGCAATCTCCGTTTAAAATGAAAAGGTCGAACTCGACACAGGAACAGGTACAGCACACACGGGGACGAGCCGGGCCTCCGCCTCGTTTCCTCATTGGTTTTCCAGCACCGGGCCGCGGTACTCCTCCAGGATCGCGCCCGCGTAGAAGCCGCCATGGCCCATCGAATTGATCATGGCGCGCCGCGGATACTCCCGTTCCTGGTCGATCGTGAGCCGCGGCCGTTGCCAGACCTCGGCCTGCTGCTGCACGTAGAACGGCGAATGTTTGAGCTGAGCCTTGGCGTGCTCCGTCCCGGCCTTGATCGAAGGCACCAAACGGCCGTGCTGTAGTTGCAGCACCACTTTAGCGAGCTGCGAGATGCCGGAGGCGGCGGTGGCGTGTCCGATGTTGGCTTTCACCGAACCGAGCGCGCAGAACTGCTGCTGGTCGGTATAGGCGCGGAAAGCCCGGGTGGTGGCCGACATCTCGATGACGTCGCCGATCGGGAACCCCGCCGAGGCGGCTTCCACATAGCTGATGGTGCGCGGGTCTACCGTCGCGCGCGCGAAGTTCTCCTTGATCGAGGCCGCCACCAGCTCCGGCTCGGGCAGGTCCGACAAGCCGCTGCTAACCGACTGCGCCACCGTGGAGCGGATCACCGCGAGAATGCGGTCGTCGTCCTCGACAGCGGTGGACAAGCGCTTGAGCAAGACCGCGCCCACCCCGTCGGCCAGCAGCACGCCGTCCTTTTCCTCGGAGAAGCTGCGGCTGTCGGGATGGCTGGCCAGCAGGCTGATCTGGCAGCCGTCGCGATAGGTGTCGGGATAGAGCAGCGACATGCCGCCGGCGATCGCCGCGTCGCATTCGCCATGCAGCAGGTTGTTGCAAGCCATGTGCACGGCCGTCATCGACGAGGCGCTGTGCGCGTCCACCGCGACGCTGGGCCCGGTGAAGCGGAACATTCGTGACACCATCCCGGCCAACGTGCCCGGCGAATCGTTGCGGCCGGGGGCAGGCCGCTCCGCCGTCATGCCGAGGTAGACGCCGATCCGCCCGCGGCGCAGGGCCTCGAGCCGCGCATCGGTATAGCCGCTCGCGCCAAGCAGGCGGTCCACCATGCCGACGAACAGCTTCTGTTCCTCGTTCAGCTGGAGCCTCGCTTTGGCCGGCATGCCACTCAGGAAGGTCGGATCGAGCGACTCGATATCGCGGATGAAGCCGCCCCACTTGCTGTAGCTGCGGCCCTGCCGGATCGCCGCCTCGACGTCCTCGGTGTAGAACTCGTCGAGCGACCAGCGCCCCGCCGGGACCTCGGTGATACAGTCGCGGCCCGCCCAGAGATTGTCCCAGTACTCCTGCAGGTCGACCGAAGCGGGGAAATAACCGTCGAGGCCGATCACCGCGATGGCCTCGCGTTGGGCCGGCTCGGATCTGCCTCGCTCCTGCACGGTGGGCGCGGACGTCGGTGCAGCCTCAGGCGGCAGCTTGGGTGCGTTTGCCGCCATTGCTTCGACCTCGATCGAGCCGAATGCCTCGCGATGTTCGCGCAGCAGATACGCGGCCAGCGCGACGATGCTTGGCTCCTCGAAGAACACCGCCGGGCTCAGCGCCAGGCCGTAGCACCGGTTCAGAATCTGCATGAAGGCCTTGAGGCTGATTGAATCGAAACCGAATTCGCTCATTCTCGCGTCTCGCGACAAGGCCTCGATCGGCAACTGCAGGTGCCCGGCAATCATTGCCGCCAGCTCCGCTTCCAGCTTTACCTGCAGATCGGGAACGTTTGCCGGCACGGTTTCGGCCTTGCCCTCGTCGACAGGCTTCTGCTTGTCGCCTTCCACCACCCGGCGCAGGCGCGGCACTGCACCATGCATGACCACCGCATGCGCGGCGTCCTGCATCAGCACGCAGTTCAAGGCCTGCAAGCCCGCCTCGCTGGGCATGGCCCTGACGCCGGCCTCGCGCCACAACACTTGCTGCGTGTCGGCGTCGATGTGCATGCCGCCCTCCTCCCACAGCGGCCAACTGATCGAATACAGGCGCGCGTGACGCGAAGACCCGGCATCCGGATCTCGGCAATGGACCGCATAGGCATCGAGGAAGGCATTGGCGGCCGCGTAGTCGCCCTGGCCCAGGTTGCCGAGCACGCCCGCCACCGACGAGCACAGCAGCAGCCAATCCAGGTCCAACTCGGCGGAGGCGTGATCGAGGGCCAGCAAGCCGGCCACCTTCGGTGCCAGCACGTCTTGCAGGTCCTCCCAACGCTTGTTATGCAGCAGACCGTCGCGCAGCACGCCGGCTGCGTGGATCACGCCGCTCAGGCGGTCGTGCCGCGCCACGATCGATTGCGCCAGCGCCGCCACGGCCTCGGCATCGCTCACGTCCAGGACATGATACTCGACCGTGGCACCCAGCTCGCGCAGCCGGTCGAGCCGTGGCCGCTGCTCGGGCACCGGCGCACGGCGTCCGCTGAGCACCAGCGTTGGGCACCGCACCTGTCGAGCGATCGCCTCGGCGAACACCAGACCCAGGCCGCCCAGACCGCCGGTGATCCAGTACACGCCGCCTTCCCGCCAGACGGGCACCGATCCGCCTGCCGGCACCGGCACGTATTCGAGCACCTCGCGACCCGCCTGCCCGTATCGCACGCGCGGCACCAGGTCAGCGGCGGCTTCCGCGCTCAGGCGGACGCTCAGATGCTCGCTGCCGTCGACGGCGATCGTTTGCGCGCGCAACCAGCCATATTCCTGCTCCGCCGTTCGCAGCAGGCCGCTCAAGCCCTGCAGCACCGCACCCTCGCCACGGGCTGATACGACGAGCTGAAGCAGCACCGGCTTGCGCGAGCGGTTTTCGGCGAGCGCCTGGAGTTCGGCCAGCAGCAACTCAGCATAACGCATATAGCGCCGGTCCAGCTGGCCTTCGTGCGCCCACTGCTTGACCGTTGCGGCACCTTCGACGAGCGCTGGATCAGCATCCAGGTCGCAGAGGATCACGTGCCGCTCCGACGCGACATCAGTCCTTGCATCCGCAACCAACGCACTCGCTTGCCAGCGTGGAACCCATGTCAAGGTCCGAGCCTCGCCGGCATCGTTCTCGCCGCCCAGGTCCGCGGCAGCTTGCGAGACTGGCGCGGGCGAGACAGCCGCTTCGGTGCTAGCCGCAACCTGGCGCACCGGCGGCACCCAGTAACGCTCGCGTGCGAACGGATAACCAGGCAGGCTGACGCGTTGCCAGCTATCGCCCTGGAACAAGGCGCTCCAGTTCAAGGATAGCCCCCGCAGATAAGCCTCGCGCAGCGGCTCCAGCCCATAGCGAGCCGCCTCGCCCGAGCTAGCGCCCGCGTAGTCGCGCATCAGGCGCTGCAAGGCGTCCAGCTGCTCGTCGCCGGGCTCCTGGCCGGCGACGATCCGACTGCCGGCCGTCTCATGCCGAAGCGTGTCGGCCAGCTGTTCCCGCAAGCCATGCAGATCGCTCGCCACGCAGGCCCAGCGGTAATCGAAATGGCGACGCCCGAGCAGCAAGGTATGGCTGAGCGAACTGAGCGCTGGCACCTCGTCGCCTAAGTGTGCCTGCAGTCGCTCCAGTTGCTGGCGCAACTGGAGCTGCGTGCGCGCGGAGAGCACGATCAGATAGAAGGGGCGCTGCGGCAACGCGCGATTCAATGCCGGTGCCTCACCGATCACCGCATGCGCGTTGGTCCCGCTGAAGCCGAACGAGCTGACCGCCGCCAGGCGCTGCCCACCGGCCGCCGCCGGCCACTCCTCCAGCGTGGTGGGCACGTACAGCGGGCCGCGGGCGAAATTGATATGCGCATTGCCCCGCTCGAAATGCAGCGAAGGCGGAATCCGGCGATGCCGCAAGGCCAACAGCAGCTTGATCACGCCGGCGATGCCGGCCGCCGCCGCGGTATGGCCCAGGTTGCTCTTGATCGAGCCGATCGCGCAGCGCGTGCCCGGCTCGCCGGCCGGCTGCCCGTCGAGCAGCGCCTCGGTCAGCGCACGATACTCGATAGGGTCGCCCAGCACCGTGCCGGTGCCGTGCGCCTCCACCACCCGGATCTCCCGGGGATCGATGCCGTGACGCTGGTAGACCTCGCGCTCCAGGCGCGTCTGCGAGCGCGCGCTGGGCGCGGTGATGCCGTTAGTGGCGCCGTCCTGGTTGATGCCCGAACCCTTGACCACGCCGTGGATCTGGTCGCCGTCGGCTAATGCCTGCGACATGCGCTTGAGCACCACCACGCCAACGCCCTCGCCCGGCACGAAGCCGTCGGCGCGCTCATCGAAGGTATGGCAGCGTCCGCGCGGTGATAGCATGCCGGCGCGATTGGCCTGCAGGTAGAAGGCATCGGTACTCTGTACAAACACGCCGCCGGCCAACGCCAACTCGGCCTCGCCGTGACGCAGCGCTTGGCAGGCCTGGTGCAGGGCCACTAGCGAGCTGGAACAGGCCGTGTCGATCGCCACCGCCGGCCCATGCAGGTCCAGGTGATAGGCGATGCGCGCCGGGATAAGCGAGCCGGCATTGCCCCAGAAGGCCTGAGCCGGCGCGTCGCAGTCAAGCAGGCGCTGGTAGTCGCCGGCTGCGCAGCCTACATACACGCCGCAGCGCCGCCCCTCGACGGCCGCGCCCGCGTAGCCTGCATCCTCCAGCGCATGCCAGGCCTCTTCGAGGAAGATCCGCTGCTGCGGGTCCATCGCCGCGGCCTCGCGACCGGAGATGTTGAAGAACATCGGGTCGAAGGCGCCGATGTCGCGCAGGAAGCCGCCGTGACGGCAATACGACTCGTTGTCGGGGCCATGCGCATCCAACTTCCAGCGGCTGACCTCCTCGATCATGTCCTCGCCACCGGCCAGGGCCTGCCACAGTTCCTGAAGGTTGCCGGCGCGGGCGAAACGGCCGCTCATGCCGATCACCGCGATCGGCTCGATGGCGGCCCGCTCGCCGTCGCCTTCCTCTTGGTAGCGATACGCCGGCGGCACGCTGACCACCACCTTGCCGATATTGCGACGGCCCTCCAGCCAGCGATAGGCATCCTGGATCTGCTCGAAATCGAAGCTGCGGCTCAGGGTCGGCGAGATCACGCCTTTCTCAAGCAGGCGCGTCATTTCGCGCACGCCGCGCTCCAGCGCGGCCGGATTGGTACGGCCGAGCTTTCGCAGGTCCACGCTGTGCAGGGTCTGGTTGTCGTCGAGCCTCGACAGGTCGATCGCGTGCGCCGACTTCAGCGCCGTCATCGCGATCTCGATGTAGCGGCCCTCCGGTGCCAGGCAGTTGAGCCCCTTCTGCACCGCGTCGCCGCCCAACGTGTTGATCACCACGTCCACGCCGCGGCCTTCGGTCAGCCGCATCAGCTCCGTCTCGAAATCCTGTTCCAGGTAGTTGATGCAGTGCTCGACACCCAGCTCGGCCAGGTAGTCGAGTTTGGCCGCGGAACCGGCGGTGGCGTAGATCCGCGCGCCGGCGTGCTGGGCCAGCTGGACCGCGATCAGGCCAGTGCCGCCGGTAGCCGTCTGGATCAGGATACTTTCGCCAGCCTTCAGCCGCGCCTTGGCGAAGCACTCGATCATGGTCACCGCCACCACCGGCATCGCGCAGGCCGCCTCGAAGGACAGGCCGCGCGGCATGGCATAGACCTGCTGCTCCAGGCAGGTCAACACCGTGGCATGCGCACCCAGTTCGGCACCGGCGATCGCCATCACCGCATCGCCCACCGTCACGCGGCTCACGCCCGCGCCGACCGCCACCACTACGCCGCTCGCTTCGAAACCGGGCGTGAACGGATAAGGCGGCTGGGTCGGGTACATACCCTTGATGCAGAGCAGGTCGCCGAAATTCAGCGAGAAGGTGCGCACCGCGATGCGCACCTCGTGCGGCTGCAGGGGCAGCAGACTGTCCTCGACGATGCGCACTTCGTCGATGCTGCCGGGCCGGTCGAGCCAGACACGGTGGTAACCCGCGGCCGAGGGCTGAGGCGTGGCGGTCAGCAGGGGCCGAGGCTGGACGGGCGCGGCCGGTGCCGGCTGCCATGCCGAGACAGGCGATGCGGCCTGAGCAACATGAACAGTTTCGGCAATCGGCGACGACGATATCGGCACCGTATCAAGCGCGCTTGCCGAAAGCGCGAGCACCGCCGAAACAGCCTGAACCGACTCCGGCTCGCCGTCGGCCAGCTGCGTCGCATATTGCGCGCTGATATGCGCGCTCAACTGATCGATCGTGCTGTAGTCGAACAGCACCGTAGTCGGCAAACGCAGGCCCAACTGGGCATTGATGGTGTTTACCAGCGCCACACCGGTAATCGAGTCCACGCCGTAAGTCATGAAGGCCTGGTCGTCCTGCAATTGCGCGGCGTTCATCTTCAACGCCTCCAGCACACTCTCGCGGATCGCCTGGCGTACTTTGTTGGCTTGCCGGCTGCGCGCCACGCCCGCCGGAGCCACGACGGCGGCGTGCGAGCGCGGCGGTTGCGCGGCCAGCCGCGCAACCGGAGCCGGCGGTGCCGCCACCGCTACCGCAGCCACCGGCACCGTCTCAGTCTGCACACGGATCACGCCGTCGCTGCTGGCCTCAACGATCTGCTGGCCGAAGCGATGCGCCTCGAATGCCGGTGCCAGCACCTGCCGGAACCCCTCTCCCATCAAGACCTCCCTCCAGCTGTTCCAGCTCAGCGCCGGCGTGCCGGGAATGCGCAGCGCCGGGTCGCGCGCCAGCCACCAGCCGTCCAGCAGGCCGAAGCTCAGATGCGCGAAGATGCTGGTACCTTCCATCTCATTGAGCAGCAGGCGCCCCTCGGCCCTGAGCAGAGACTTGGCATGGCGCAAGGTGCGGCGGATATCCCGCGTGGCGTGCAGCACGTTGGTCGCCACGATCAGGTCGTAGCCGCCCGCGTCGAAGCCCTGGGCCAGTGGGCTGCGCTCGATGTCCAGGCGCTGCGTGCGCAGGTACGGCGCCAGCGCCGCGTACTGCTGTTCGGCATGCCGCAGAAAGGCAGCCGATAAGTCGGTATAGGCGTACTCGGCGATCTGCGCGGCATACGGTGCCAGACGCCGGAACAGCCCCTCGCTGGTGCCGCCGGTGCCAGCACCGATTTCCAGGATGCGCAGGCGAGCCTGCGCATCTTGCACCAGCCGTGCCTGCACATAGGACTGCAGACGCTCGCCAAGCACCGCGTTGAAGTAGTCGGCCACCGGGTTGTTGCGATACACGCCTTCCACCAAGCTGAGGCTGGCCTGCGGGAACAGCACCTCGGTGGCGGCGCGTTCGCCGCGCAGGATCGCGGGCAGGGCCTGCAAGGCCGCGTCGGCGAGACGGATGTGGGCACCTATCGCCTTGTTGTCGCGACGCGCCTGCACATAGGCCTGCCATTGCGCGCTCAGCACGGCCTCGTCGGATGAGGTCACGGCCTGCTGCGCCTGCTCTCGCAGCAGGCGCAGACTGGCCTGGTGCCAAGGCACATAAGCAGGTGCCAGCCCCGGTGCCTGCGCACCATGCCAGCCCCAGGCCGTCAGCTTCGCCCACAGCAGCTGGGCCAGTTGCGCTTCCATCGCTGCCTGCTCGGCATGAGCGGCCTCGGGCTTCGGCAGCTCGGCCGGTGCCGGCAGGCTGACCGCGGGCGACGCCTCGGCGAGTTCGATACGCGCTTGCAGATCGAAGGCCAACAGCGGTGGCATCTGCGCCGTGGTGGTCTTGACGAAGGCCACCTGGTGCAGCGGCGCAGCCACCAGGCGCTCCAGCGCGGCCATCGCCTCGGGCGGCTCGATCGAGGCGACACCGGCATGGGCCATGCGTTCGCGATAGGCCGCGGCGGAGACGATGCCGATGCTGCCCCAGTAGCCCCAGTTCATCAGCTTGACCGGATAAGGCCGCCGCTGCCGCAAGCCGTGCACATAGGCGTCGGCATGGCAGCAGCCGGCCGCGTAATTGCTCTGCCCGGCCGACTTGGTGTAGCTCTGCAGGGACGAGAAGAACAACTGGAAATCGAGCGGCTCGGCACCGAACACGGCATCGAGGTTCTCGGTGGTAGCGGCCTTGGCATCGAGCGCCGCCTCGAAGACGGCTTCCGGCATGCCGGCCAGACTGCGATCGGCCAGCACGATCGCAGCGTGCACCAGGCCGTGTATCGCGCCGTGCCGCTGGTGAATCTGCGCATGGGCGCGCTCCAAGGCGGCACGGTCGGTGGCGTCGGCCTGGAGGTACCAGGGCGCGGGGCCATCGCCGCCCAGGCGGGCACGCTGCGCAGCGATGGCAGCGTCCTCGGCGCGACGTCCGAGCCAGACAACCTGCGCCTGATAATGGCGCACCAGGTACTCGCTGAACGCCACACCGATTCCGCCGGCACCGCCCAGAATCACGTAGACGCCACCCTGCCGGTAGGCCGAGGCCCGGACCGCCGGCAAGCGGCAAGGCACAAGCTGCTGCCGATACCAGCGGCCGTCGCGCCAGGCGCGCGCGTCGCCGCGGGAATCCGGCACCTGTGCGGCTTGCTGCGCTAGCCAGTGATGACCGTCCGGCGCGGCCTGCGCCGGCAGGTCGATCAGGCTGATCTGCCAATGCGGGTATTCCTTGGCGAGACTGCCGACCAGGCCATGCACGCTGGCCTGCCACGGGTTCGCCGTCTCCTGCGGCCAGACCGCCTGGGCCTGCCGCGTGACCACGGCGAGCTTCAGCGAACGTGCACCGCAGTCCAGGGCCAGCAGGGCCTGAACCAGACGCAGGCCCATCAGCGCCGCACGCGGCTCGGCACCTGGCACGACCCAGATCAGCTGCTGCAGCTCACCTTGCTCGCCGAGACGCTCGATCAGGTATTCGCGGCTGTCATCGGGTACCCAGTCCAGACGGCGTATGCCGGTCGCGCCGATCCAGTCGGCCTCGCCAAGCACCAGCGTGCCTTGCACCGGCAAGACTTTCTGCCTCGCGTCGATATCCGCGATGTCCCATGCCGGGGCGAGGGTCCATTCCTGGCCCGCATCGGTTGCCGCGGCCGGTGACATCGATTCGGTTCCGGCCCGGACCTCCACCGGGCGACGACTGAATTGGCCAAGCCGCACGGCAACCCACCCTTGCGCATCGACGATGTCGATATCGAGCTTGGGCACAGCGGCACTGTCGCCGGCCGCGCAACGCGCGACGACATAGGCCGGGCTGGGCACGGGGGCCCATTGTTCGACCAGCTCGACCGCGAACGGCAGGCTCAGGGCCTGCTCGCCGGCCAGGCCGAGGCTGGCCTGCAAGGCACCGTCGAGCAGATTAGGCGGCAGGCCGTAGCCGACCAGTCGCGCGGCGTCGGGCGCGCGCAACTCGGCCACCACCACGGCGTCGCCGATCTGCCAGGACTCTAGCACCTGAAAGTTCTCGCCATAGTGCAGCCCCATGGCCTGGAAGCGCGCGTAGCCCTCCGCGCGCGACCAGTGCCGCGTGCAGCTCGCGAGCAGCCCTGCCAGGTCCAGCGTCGGTGCCGGCACCTGTTCGCCCAGCGACTCGGCCCAGCCGTGGCTATAGACAAGCGTGTCGCCATCCTGCTCACGGTAGATCCGGTAACCGATGCGGCCGTCGTCTTCCAGGCGCAAGACGATATGCAGCTCGGCGGTGTCTTCCACCAACAGGGGCCGCAGCCAGTTGACCTGCAGCAGACGCACCTCGGCACCTTCCAGCGCGAGGCTCAGCGCCGCGCGCGCCCATTCCAGCTGGGCCGCGCCGGGCAGCAGCCCGCGTCCCTGCACCTGGTGCTCGCGCAGCAGCCAGAATTGCGGGTCGAGCCACGTGCTGAAGCGCTGACCGCCCAGGTGCGAGGTGTTGCGATGGACCAGCGGGTGCAGCACAGCGGCCGGTGCCGAGGATACGTCGATCGACAGCAGGTTCTTCGGCACCCAGTAGCGATCGCGCGCGAAGGGATAGGTCGGCAGGCTGATGCGGTGCGGCAGCGCCTGGCCATACAACTGTTCCCAGCGGATCGACAGGCCTTGCACCCACAGCTCGGCCAGCTTTTCCAGCTTGCCGCGCGTGATCCACTTCGCCACCGCTTCCTGCAATTCCTCGTCGCCGCCGAACACCGCCATGGCTTCCTGGCTGCGGCGTGGCTCGCCGCGATACACCGCCTCGGCCAGCGCATCGCCTTGCAGATAAGCGCTCAGGCGCGCGCACAGCTGCTCTACCGAGTCGGCCACGATCGCCAGCCGATGCTCCATCGCCTCGCGGCCGATCTGCAGCGTGTAGGCCAGGTTGGCGAGGTCCGGCGCATGCGATTGCACGTGCTCCAACAACTGCTCGACATGGAGCCGCAAGGCGTTCTCGTTGCGGGCAGAGAGCACGACGACCACCGAGGTTGCCTGCGAGGTGGATGCCTGCGTGGAAGACGGCGCTTCGGAAATCACCAGATGCGCATTGGCACCACCTGCACCGAACGAGGACAGCCCCGCGATGCGCGGATATTCCCGCTTATCGCCGCCATCGAGTTCCAGCACTGGCCGCGTCCAGGGACCCAGCTCGCGCTGCACCACGAACGGCGTCTGACTGAAATCGATATGCGGGTTCAGGGTGTCGCTATGCAGGCTCTTGACCAACTGCCCATGCTGCATCTGCAGCAGCACCTTGGTCAGGCCAGCCATCCCGGCCGCGCTTTCCGCGTGGCCGATATTCGACTTAGCCGAACCGAGCGCGCAATACACCTTGTCCTGCGTGCTCATGCCGTATGCCTGGCTCAAGCCCGCGATCTCGATCGGATCGCCCAGCGAGGTGCCCGTGCCATGTGCCTCGACATAGCTGATGGCTCGTGCCGGCACGTCCGATTCCGCCAATGCCTGACTGATCACTTGTCCTTGCGCAACGGGATTGGGCACCGTGTAGCCGTTGGTCTTGCCGCCATGGTTGAGCGCGCTGCCCTTGATCACGCCATAGATGTGATCGCCATCGACCAGCGCCTTTTCGAGCGGCTTGAGCACAACCGCGCCCACGCCCTCGGCGGGAACATACCCATCACCGCCCTCACCGAAGCTCATGCAGCGGCCATTGCTGGCCATGAACTGCCGATCCGAGAGCATTAGGTACTTGTTCGGATGCACGCTGACGTTTACGCCACCGGCAATCGCCACCGAACAGCCGCCTTGGCGCAGGCTCTGGCAAGCCAGGTGAATCGCCGTGAGCGACGACGAGCACATCGTATCCACGGCAATGCTTGGGCCATGGAAATCGCAGTGATAGGATACTCGGTTGGCGATCGACGAGGCGCTGCCGAACAGGCTCAGCGCCTGCCCTTGTGCCTGCGCCTGGGCACCGTAAAGCTGATACTCCTCGTACATCACGCCAACGAACACGCCGACCCGGCCATGACGCTCGCCCGCCGTTGCCGAAGCAGCCAGGCCCGCTCGCGTATAACCGGCATCCTCGATCGCGTGATAGGCGCATTGCAGAAACAGCCGCTCCTGCGGATCCATCAATTCGGCTTCGCGCGGCGAGATATTGAAGAACAGCGGATCGAAGGCATCCACCTCGTCGATGAATCCGCCCCAGCGGCTGTAGATCTTACCCAGCTTGCCCTTGGCCGGATCGTACTGACTGCGCCAGTCCCAGCGCTCGGTGGGGATCTCGGTGACGCAATCAACGCCCTGCAGCAGGTTGGCCCAGTAGTCGGCCACGCTGCGTGCCTGCGGATAACGTCCGCTCAGGCCCACGATGGCGATATCGAGCGATGCGGGCCGCGCATCGCGCAGCGTGATCGAGGTCAGCCCATTCCGGCGCGAGAAGCGGCGCGCCGGCGATGAGCGCGCGGTTTGAACCGGCGTGGGAGACGTGGCCGGAATGGGCAGCGGCGAGACGGCACCAGCCTCGGCCTGTGGCCGTCCCAGCAAGGCGTGCAGTGCCGCCGCGTGGTGCTCGAGAAAGTACTCGGTCAGCGCGGCGATGCTCTGGTATTCGAAGAACAGCGTGGCCGGTAGGCGCCCGAAGCTCGCTTCGAGGTCGCGAGTCAGGCTGACCACCAGGATCGAATTGATGCCGTATTGCTCCAGTGGCACCTGCGCATCAATGCGCTGCGGCGACAGCTTCAGGCTCTGCGAGAGCAGGCGCGTGAGGAAGCGCTGCGCCGATGCGCGCAAGACTACCCCAGATTCCGGCGCAACAGGTGCCGCCGCTTCCGCCTCTGCTTCCAGCACGGGTGCCGCGTGAACCTCATGCACATAAGCCAGCAACCGCGCCCGCTCGCCATGCAGCACCAGCACCTGAGCGACGTCTCCCTGGCTCAGGGCCTGATCGACGGCGGCCAGCCCGGCCTCGCTCGGCAGCGCCTGCATGCCGGTACCGCGTTGCAGATGCGCATGCGTCTGCGTATCGACCTGCATGCCACCCTCGACCCACAGCGGCCAGCTCACCGAGATCGCGCGTCCATGACGGCACCCCTGCGCCATGAGCTCGTCGCGATGGACCGCATAGGCACCGAGATAGGCATTGGCGGCGGCGTAATCGCTCTGCCCGACATTGCCCAGCACGCCGGCCGCCGATGCGCACAGCAGCAGCCAGTCCAGTTCGAGGTTCGCGGTGGCCTGGTCCAGCGACACCGTGCCGGCCACCTTGGGTGCCAGCACCTGTCGCAGCTCGTCGCTGGTCTTGGTGTGCAGCAGGCCGTCGCGCAACAGGCCCGCGCCGTGGATCACGCCGTTCAGGCGGCCATGACGCACGACGATATCCTGCGCCAGTGCCGATGTCGCGGCCGCGTCGGCGATATCGAGCGCATGATATTCCACGCTCGCACCCAGCGCCCGCAACCCCTGCAATTGCGCTTGCCCGGCCGCGCCCGGCTCACGCCGGCCGCTCAACACCAGCACCGGCGCCTTTACCTGACGCGCGATGTGCGCGGCGAACAGGCGGCCCAGGCCGCCCAGGCCGCCGGTGATCCAGTAAACCCCTCGATCGCGCCAGGGCCGGGCGTGGCTAGATCCGGAAACTTCCGCGTAGTTGAGAATCTCGCGGCCCGCCTCGCCATGACGCAGCCGCGGTGCCGGCGAACCGGCTTCTGCAGCCAGCCGCGCCGCCAGGTCTCGGGTATTCATCACGGCGATGGTCTGGGCGACCAACCAGGGGTATTCCTGCCGAGCCGTGCGCAGCAGGCCATCTAGCCCTTGCAGTACCGCGTCCTCGCCTTGCGCCGGCACCACCAGTTGCAGCCACAGCGGGCCCTTGGGCTGGCTCGCGGCCAGCGCCTGAAGTTCGGCGCAGAGTTGTTCGGCATGGCGCGTATAGCGCGTATCGAGGCTGCCTTCAGCCGTCCAGTGAACGCTAGACGCGGCGGGCAAGGCCTCGCGCAGATCGACCGGCACCACCTCGCAGAAGATCACGCGATGCGCGGCACGGGCCGGCACCACATTCGTCACCGGTGCCGGCTGCGCGCGCCATTGCGGTGCCAGCATCAGCGTTTCGGCGGCCGGCGATGCTGGCGCAACAGCACGCAGATTCAGGCCGCTCAGGCATACCGCCACC
The DNA here is from genome assembly GCA_040946865.1 of Burkholderia sp. Taxonomy (GTDB): domain Bacteria; phylum Pseudomonadota; class Gammaproteobacteria; order Burkholderiales; family Burkholderiaceae; genus Burkholderia. Next base: position 42,359 of record JAYFSB010000001.1, on the reverse strand, counting down.
TGCCCTTTCTCGTCGACGATGCGGATATCGAGCTTGCGCACCGCCTCGCTGTCGTCAGTGCCGGGCTGTACCACGGCATAGGCCGTCGCTGGCACCGGTCCCCATTGCTCGACGGTTTCGACCGCAAACGGCAGGATCAACCCGGTGGACTCGGCATACAGGCCGATACAGCTTTGCAGCGCGCCATCCAGCAGGCTCGGCGGCAACAGATAGGCCGCCTGGTCCACGCCTGCCGGCCACCGAAGCTCGCCGATGGCGATGCCCTCGCCCATCCGTAAACCGGCCAGCGACTGGAAGCTCGGACCGTAGTTTAGCCCCATCTCGACGAAGCGCACGTAGCACTGCTCGCCAGTCAGACTCCGGGTGCAGCGCGCCCGCAAGCCTTCCAGATCGACGCGGGGCACCTGCGCCAGGCTCACCGCTTCGGCCCAACCCTGGCCATGAACCTGGCCATCCTTGCCCGCGCCGCCGTAGATCTCGAAGGCCAGACGCCCGTCATCCTGCGGTGCCAGGGCGATATGGAATTCCGCCGCCTGCTCCACCACCAGCGGCTGCAGCCAGTCGACCTGACTCAGCCGAATCGACGGCTCGCCGCCCAGCGTCAAGGCTGCTGCGGCACGCGCCCATTCCAGCTGCGCCACGCCCGGCAGCACGCGGCACCCCTGCACCACGTGGTCGCGTAGGAAGAAGGCGTCGCCGGAAAGAAGGCTGCTGTAGCGCTGCTCGTTCAGGTCGGAGGTATTGCGATCCACGAGCGGATGCAGCTGCGCCGTCGTCACTGCCTCAGCATGGCCAGCCGGCGTCACCCAATAGGTTTCCCGCGCGAAGGGATAGGTCGGCAGATGAACCCGGTTTGGCGGCGTCTGGCCGAACAGCCCATGCCAGCTCAGCGCATAACCCTGACAATACATGTCGGCCAGTGCAAGCAGCGCCTCCCGGCTCGCCTGGCTCGGCACCTCAGCCTGCTGCAAGGCCGCAGTCCGGCCGATTAGTTCCTCGCCGTAGTCGAGCAAGGCCTTCTGCGCGACGAATTCGCGACCCACCACGCCGCGGAACAGGTTGGAGCGGATTTCCCGCGAGAGAGCCTGCTGCAGGGCATAGACTGCATCGTCGCGATCCTGGACCACTACGGCGCAGCGGTGCGCAAAGTGCTGGCGTCCGCTGAGCAGGGTATGGCTGATCGCGGTCAGCTCGGCAGCATCGTGGTCCCGCCCCTGCAGCAGCTCAACCAGGTCCTGCACGCGCTGCTGCAAGGCCTCGGTAGTCTTGGCCGAGACCGCCAGCAGCAATGGCCGCACCGCCACGCGCCGCCCAGCGACAGCCGGCACGGCGTGGCTGCGCAGCACCATGTGCGCATTGGTGCCGCTGATACCGAACGCACTCACGGCACCTAGCCGCTCGCGGCCGGCCACCGCCGGCCAGGGCCGCGCGGCGGTGTTGACGTAGAACGGGCTCTGCTGCCAAGAAATGTGGTCGCTGAGCTGCTCGCAATGCAGGCTGGCCGGAATCGTCTCATGACGCATCGCCTGCACCAGGCCCACCAGGCTGACCAGCCCGGACGCCGCTTGGGTATGACCCAGGTTGCTCTTGCTTGAGGTCAGTGCGCAGGATTGCGGCGAGCGCGCATGCGGCGCGAAGGCATCGGCCAGTGCGTTGATTTCCACTGGATCGCCCAGCGGCGTGCCGGTGCCGTGGGTGACGATGTAGTCGATTTCGGTGGAATCGATGCGATGGCGCGCGTACACCGACTGCAGCAGCCGGGTCTGCGCGGCACCGCTGGGCGCGGTGATGCCGTTGGTCTTGCCGTCGTAATTGATGCCACTGCCGACGATCACCGCGTGGATCGGGTCGCCATCCGCCTCGGCCTGCGAGAGCCGCTTGAGCACCAGGGCTACCACCGCCTCGCCCGGCACCATACCGTTGGCGCGGCGGTCGAACGCATGGCAGCGCCCTTCCGGCGATAGCATGCCGGCCTGCTCCATCGAACGCACGATGGTCGGCGTCAGCAGCAGGTTCACGCCGGCGGCGATCGCCGTGTCGCATTCGCCGGCGCGCAAACTCAGGCAGGCCTGGTGCGCGGCCACCAGGCCGGACGAGCAGGCCGTGTTGATCGCCATGACCGGGCCGTGCAGGTTCAGCGAGTAGGCCAGGCGTGTGGCCAGCACGCCATCGTGATTCGAGGTGACGTCGGCGTCGGCCTTGCCGATCAGCTGGTAGTCGCCCTGCTCCACGCCGACGAACATGCCGACGGCATGACGCTGCAACTGGCTGCCGCCGTAACCAGCATCCTCCAGCGCGCGCCAGGCCTCCTGCAGCAGCAGGCGCTGGCGCGGGTCCATGGCTTCCGCCTCGCGCGGTGAGATCTCGAAGAATAGCGGATCGAATTCGGCCACGCCGGGCAGCAGGCCGATGCGGTCGCAAGCCGGCTGTTGCTCAGGCGGCCAGGCCGCGAAACGCTCGGTGCCGGCGGACTGTAGCACTTCGCGGCCGTCGCGCAGGATCGCCCACAGCTCTTCCACCGAACGCGCACCCGGGAAGCGGCCGCTGATGCCGATGATCGCGATCGGCTCGATGGTGGTGGCTGCTGCGCTGGCCAGCAGGGCGTGGCGGCGACGTTGAGCTGAGGGGCGGACCGGCACGGACGCCGCAGCGGGCATGCCGGCCGCGGCGAGTGCGGCAACCGCCGCTTCCGCACGATCGGGTTCAGGCTCTGTGAGATAAAATGCGGCCAGCGCTTCGCCATGGCTAGCCATCAGATAGGAGGCGAACTGCTCCAGTGTCGGATGACTGAAGAACAGCGACGGCGTCAGCGCGATGCCGTAATGCTCGCTGAGACGCGCCGCGAAGGCGGTCAGGGATACCGAGTCGTAGCCGTAGTCGATCAGGTTGGCCTGCGTGTCCACGGCATCGCGAGGCACGCGCAGCAGCTCGTGCGTATGCTCGACCAGGTCCCAGCTCACGCAGTCGGCCAGGTCCAGGCCCTTCAGTTCGCGTCGATAGCCGCGCCCAGCGGGCATCGTGGGGGCTGGCTCGGCTAGCTCCGGAACGCGATGCGTGGCGCGGACGTAATCGTGCAGGCGTTGCGGCTCGCCGTGCAGCACCAGCACGTGAGACACGGACGCAGCCAGTGCCTGGTGCAGCGCAGCTAGCCCGGCCGCGCTGGGCAGGACCTGCATGCCGGTGGTACGGCGCATCTGCGCCTGCGCTGCCGCGTCGATATGCATGCCGCCTTCGGCCCACAGCGGCCAGCTCAGCGACACGCTGCGGCCCTGGCGCAGGCCTTGCGCCACCAGGTCCTGGCGATATGCCGCGTAGACGTCCATGAAGCCGTTGGCCGCGGCATAGTCGGTCTGCCCCGCGTTGCCCAGCACGCTGCTCACCGAGGAACACAACAGGAACCAGTCCAGCGACATGTCGCGGGTCGCCAGGTCCAGCGCGAGCAGGCCGCTCACCTTGGCGTTCAGCACCTGCCGCAGGTCGGCCTCGCGCTTGTTGGTCAGCAGGCTGTCGCGCAGCAGGCCGGCGCTGTGGATGATGCCGTTCAGGCGGCCATATTCGGCGACGATAGCCTGGGCCACTGCCTCGACAGCCGCGGCTTCGCCGGTATCCATGGCGCGGAATTCGACATACGCGCCCTGCTCGCGCAAGCGTTCGATGAAGGCAGCCTGCACCGGGTCGGGAGCGCGACGCGCGCTCAGTACCAGCACCGGGTTGCAGACCTCGGCGGCAATCGCCGCCGCGAACAGTCGGCCAAGGCCGCCCAGGCCACCAGTGATCCAGTATACGCCCTCGTCGCGCCATGCCAGTTGCGTCTGCACCGCAGCGTCAGCGGCAGCCAGCGGGGCGAAGTCGAGTACCTCGCGTCCCGCCGCGCCATAACGCAGCGCCGGGGCCGGCGCGGCGGCTTCAGCGATCAAACGGCCGGCAAGCGCTTGCGCGCTGTCGACGGCGATCACCTGGATCAACAGCCAGGGGTACTCGAGGCGGGCGCTGCGCAGCATGCCACCGAGGCCCTGCATCAGGGCCGCTTCGCCCCGGGCCGGTAGCACTAGTTGCAGCAGCACCTGGCCGCCGGGACCACCGGCGACGATGTGCTGCTGCAGCCAGACCAACGCCTGCCCAGCATACACGCCATAGCGCTCAGCCGGATTGCCGCTGGCCTGCCAGCGCAGGCAGCGCGCCGGTGCCAGCTCGGCTTCCAGGGAGACCGGCGCGTCCAGCTCGCACAGCACCACCCAATGGGCGGCGTAGCTCGTGCGTTCGCTCGTGACAGAAGCGGCCTGTACCGTCCAGCGCGGCACCAGCAGCAAGGTCTGCGCGGCCGGAGCCTGTTGCGTGGACTGTTGATGCGGCTCCAGGCCTTGCAGACTCGCGAGAACGCGGCCCTCGCTGTCGGCGAAATCGATGTCGACTTCGAGCTGACCCGGATGCTGCCGCACGAGCACCACGCCCTGCGTCGGCAGGCTGCCAACAATCCGCATCTGCCGCGCGGCAGCCGGCCAGTTCCAGTCCTGCTCCGGCCAAGCCAGGCGGCAAGCCTGCAAGGCGATGTCGAGCAGATTCGGCGCGAGCGCGTAGTCCTGCCAGGACGCGTTGGCCGTCTGCCGCCAGTAAGCGATCGCCAGGCATTCGCCCGACTGCAGGCTGCTCAGCGCCTGGAAGCCGTCGGCATATGACCAGCCGGCAGCGGCGAGGCGGGAATAGGCTTCGCTACCGCCAAGCAGCTGCGTGCACCGCGCCTGCAAGGCAGGCAGGTCCAGCCGAGGTGCCTGCGATCCGTCAATGAGTTCGGCCCAGCCCTGGACGTGAACCTGGCGAACGTCATCGTCCTCGCGGTAGAGCTCGTAGCTAACGCGCGTCTCGTCCTCCCAGTCCAGGGCGATATGCAGCGTCGTGGGCGCGTCGACGTGCAGGGGCTTCAGCCACTGCACGTCCTCCAGGCACAAGCCGGTGGCACCGCCCAGTGCATGTGCCAGGGCGGCCCTGGCCCATTCCAGCTGGGCCAGGGCCGGTAGCGTGGCCCGGCCATGCAGGCGGTGCTCGCGCAGCAAGCTCATCTCGGCATCCAGCGTGGTGGTGTAGCGCTGGCCTTGCAGGTCCGAGCTGTTCACGTGCAGCAGTGGATGCAGGATGTCCGAGCCTGCCACGCGGGCTGCAGCCTGACCGACATCGATCCAGTAGCGCTCCTGAGCGAAGGGATAGGTCGGCAGGCTAATGCGGTGCGGCAGCGCCTGGCCGTACAACTGTTCCCAGCGGATCGACAGGCCTTGCACCCACAGCTCGGCCAGCTTTTCCAGCTTGCCGCGCGTGATCCACTTCGCCACCGCTTCCTGCAATTCCTCGTCGCCGCCGAACACCGCCATGGCTTCCTGGCTGCGGCGTGGCTCGCCGCGATACACCGCCTCGGCCAGCGCATCGCCTTGCAGATAAGCGCTCAGGCGCGCGCACAGCTGCTCTACCGAGTCGGCCACGATCGCCAGCCGATGCTCCATCGCCTCGCGGCCGATCTGCAGCGTGTAGGCCAGGTTGGCGAGGTCCGGCGCATGCGATTGCACGTGCTCCAACAACTGCTCGACATGGAGCCGCAAGGCGTTCTCGTTGCGGGCAGAGAGCACGACGACCACCGAGGTTGCCTGCGAGGTGGATGCCTGCGTGGAAGACGGCGCTTCGGAAATCACCAGATGCGCATTGGCACCACCTGCACCGAACGAGGACAGCCCCGCGATGCGCGGATATTCCCGCTTATCGCCGCCATCGAGTTCCAGCACTGGCCGCGTCCAGGGACCCAGCTCGCGCTGCACCACGAACGGCGTCTGACTGAAATCGATATGCGGGTTCAGGGTGTCGCTATGCAGGCTCTTGACCAACTGCCCATGCTGCATCTGCAGCAGCACCTTGGTCAGGCCAGCCATCCCGGCCGCGCTTTCCGCGTGGCCGATATTCGACTTAGCCGAACCGAGCGCGCAATACACCTTGTCCTGCGTGCTCATGCCGTATGCCTGGCTCAAGCCCGCGATCTCGATCGGATCGCCCAGCGAGGTGCCCGTGCCATGTGCCTCGACATAGCTGATGGCTCGTGCCGGCACGTCCGATTCCGCCAATGCCTGACTGATCACTTGTCCTTGCGCAACGGGATTGGGCACCGTGTAGCCGTTGGTCTTGCCGCCATGGTTGAGCGCGCTGCCCTTGATCACGCCATAGATGTGATCGCCATCGACCAGCGCCTTTTCGAGCGGCTTGAGCACAACCGCGCCCACGCCCTCGGCGGGAACATACCCATCACCGCCCTCACCGAAGCTCATGCAGCGGCCATTGCTGGCCATGAACTGCCGATCCGAGAGCATTAGGTACTTGTTCGGATGCACGCTGACGTTTACGCCACCGGCAATCGCCACCGAACAGCCGCCTTGGCGCAGGCTCTGGCAAGCCAGGTGAATCGCCGTGAGCGACGACGAGCACATCGTATCCACGGCAATGCTTGGGCCATGGAAATCGCAGTGATAGGATACTCGGTTGGCGATCGACGAGGCGCTGCCGAACAGGCTCAGCGCCTGCCCTTGTGCCTGCGCCTGGGCACCGTAAAGCTGATACTCCTCGTACATCACGCCAACGAACACGCCGACCCGGCCATGACGCTCGCCCGCCGTTGCCGAAGCAGCCAGGCCCGCTCGCGTATAACCGGCATCCTCGATCGCGTGATAGGCGCATTGCAGAAACAGCCGCTCCTGCGGATCCATCAGCTGCGCCTCGCGCGGCGCGATGCCGAAGAACATCGGGTCGAAGGCGTCCATGCCGTCGATGAAACCGCCCCACTTGCTGTAGCTCTTGCCGTCCTGGCCCTTGCGTGCGTCGAAGTGCTGGTGCCAGTCCCAGCGCTCGGCGGGAATCTCGGTGACGCAATCGACGCCCTGCAGCAGGTTGGCCCAGTAATCAGCCACGCTGCGTGCCTGCGGATAACGTCCGCTCAGGCCCACGATGGCGATATCGAGCGGGCCGCCGGCTGTCGAAGCCGGCACGCCGGTGGCCGCCGGATAAGGCAAGCCGCGTCGATGACGGCGACGGCGCATGGCCGGCGTGTCGATCGACGGTTCGGCTGCCGAGATGGCCGCGACAACTGCCCCCGTCGCCGACTGAGCGACAGCCGGCGCAGCACCCAGCCGCGCGAGGCTGGCCGCGTGATGCTCGAGGAAATATTCGGTCAGCGCAGCAATGCTTTGGTATTCGAAAAACAGCGTGGCCGGCAGGCGCCCGAAGTTTGCTTCAAGATCGCGGGTCAGGCTGACCACCAGGATCGAATTGATGCCGTATTGCTCCAGCGGTGCCTGCGCATCGATACGCTGCGGTGGCAGCTTCAGGCTCGAGGACAGCAGGCGCGTGAGATAACGCCCTGCCGCTTTGCGCAAGGCGTCCCGGCTACCGGCGGCTGGCACCGGCACGCTGCTGCGCGCGACCGGCGCGGGCGCGCGATGAAGCGCCTGCACATGGGCCAGCAAGCGCGCGCGGTCGCCATAAAGCAGCAGACTATGTGCGCGCGGTGCGGCCAGCAACTGCTCCAGCGCGGCCAGGCCGACCTCGCTCGGTAGGCTCAGCATGCCGGTGCTGCGATGCAGCTGGGCCTGGCCCTCAGCATCGATCTGCATGCCGCCACCGGCCCACAGCGGCCAGCTCACCGACAGCGTGCGGCCGCGGCGCAGCCCTTGCGCGACGAGTTGCTCGCGATGGGCCGCATAGGCGTCGAGATAGGCATTGGCGGCACCGTAGTCGCCTTGCCCGATGTTGCCGATCACGGCGGTCATCGACGAGCACAGCAGCAGCCAGTCAAGCTCAATATCCGCGGTGGCCTGGTCCAGCGCCATCGTGCCGGCCACCTTGGATGCCAGCACCTGTCTCAGCTCGTCGATGGTCTTGGTGTGCAGCAAGCCGTCGCGCAACAGCCCGGCACTATGGATCACGCCGTTCAGGCGGCCATGACGGGAGATGATATCCCGCGCCAAGGCGGACGTCGCTGCCGCATCGACAATATCGACCGCGTAATACTCCACGCTCACGCCAAGTGCCCGCAACGCCTGCAATTGCGCTTGCCCTGCCGCGCCCGGCTCGCGCCGGCCGCTCAGCACAAGCACCGGCACCTGCACCTGGCGCGCGATATGTGTGGCGAATAGCAGGCCCAGGCCGCCCAGGCCGCCGGTGATCCAGTACACGCCGCCTTCGCGCCAGGGCATGGCCGTCGCGGCCGGCGGCACATCCACGAAGTCCATCACCTCGCGCGTGTCCGCCTGATAGCGCACGCGCGGTGCCGGCACCCCGGCTTCACGCGCCAGGCAATCTACCAACGAAGCACCAGCCGGCAGCGCGATCACCTGGCTGTGCAGCCAGGGATACTCCTGCTGCGCTGTGCGTAGCAATCCGGCTAGCCCTTGCAGCACCGCGGCCTCACCTTGCGCGGGTACCACCAGCTGCAACAGCACCGGATCCGCGGGTTGGTCGGCCGCCAGCGCCTGCAGCTCGCCGAGCAATTGCCCGGCGTAATGCGTATAACGTTCGTCCAGGCTGCCTGGCACCCGCCAATGCACCGAGCTCGCCGTCGGCAGCGCCGCCGCATCAAGGCCGCCAGCGGGCGCTTCGACCTCGCACAGAACCACGCGATGCGTTCGATAGCCGAGCTCGGGCCGCTCCTCGGCGACCGGCTGCGCCTGCCAGCGCGGCGCCATCAGCAGGCTGTCCGCTGGCGCGGCGACTTGCACGGCGCGCGTGCTGAAGCCGGCCAGACGCAGCGCCACGCGGCCGTTTTCGTCGACGATCGAGATATCGAGCTTGCGCAGCGCCCCGCTGTCGCCGGCGGCGCGCTGCACCACGACCAGCGCCGATTCGGGCAGCGCATGCCATTGCTCCACGCTTTCCACCGCGAACGGCAGTTGCAGGCCGGCGGTCTCGTCGATCAGGCCGTAGCTGGCCTGCAAGGCACCGTCGAGCAGACTGGGCGACCAGCGGAAATCGCCCAGTTCGATGCCTGCCGGTGCCTGCAGCCGGCCGATCGTCACCTCCTCGCCCACGCGCAGCTCGGTCAGCACCTGGAAGGCCGGCCCATAGGCCAGGCCCGTGCGCGCGAAACGCGCATAACAGGCTGGGCCGTCCATCTGCCGCGTGCATTGCGATCGCAAGGCGGCCAGGTCCAGGCCTGGCGCTTCGCTGCTGGTGCCGAGCCGGCCCCAGCCCAGGCTGTAGACCTCGGCATCGTCGCCCAAGCCGCGATGGATTTCATAAGCGAGCCGGCCGCCCTCCTCGGCATCGATGCCGATATGCACCTCCAGCGCTTGATCCACCGTCAGCGCCTGCACCCAGCTCACCTGCTCCAGGCGCAAGGCGGCCGGCGTCTCGCCGAGAGCCAGCGTCATCGCCGCGCGCGCCCATTCCAGCTGGACCACGCCAGGCAGCACATGCCGGCCCTGCACCACGTGATCGCGCAGGTAGAAGACGTGCTTGTCCAACCGGCTGCTGTAGCGCTGCTCGACCAGATCGGAGGTGTTCCGGTGCACCAGCGGATGCAGCGACGCACCGCCCAAATCCGCGACGGTCTGAACGACTGCCGGCGGCAGCCAGTGACGCTCCTTCACGAAGGGATAGGTCGGCAGGCCGATCCGGCGCGGCGGGTTCGCGCCATACAGATGGTGCCAGTCGACATCCAGGCCCTGCACCCACAGCTCGGCGAGCTTGCCAAGCTCGCCGCGCGCGAACCAGCCGGCCAGGCTGGTGGCGATGGAGGCATTGAAGGTCTCGTCGAGCACGAAGCTGCCGAGCAGCTCGCCCTGCTGCCCGGCACGCCCCTGCCAGAGCTGGCGAATGCCGGCCTCGCCGGCCAGGAAGCGCGCCAGCGCCTGGTGTAGCTCCGCCAGGCTACCGCCGGCCAGGGCCAGACGGTATTCCATCGCGTCGCGCCCCACCTGCAAGGTGTAGGCGATATCCGCCAGGTCCGCCTCGCCAAACGTGCCGAGCGCCTCGTGCAGTTGCCGGGCCTGTGCCTGCAGCAGTTCCGGGCGTTTGGCCGACAACAGCAACAAGGCGCTCGACTGCGTCGCATTCGCTGGCTCGGCGGGGTATTCCTCCAGCACCACGTGCGCATTGGTGCCGCTGAAGCCGAAGCTGCTGACGCCGGCCAGCTTCGGCCCCGCGGGCCAGGCACGCGCCTCGCCGACTACCTCGACCGGCAGCCCCGCCCAGTCCAGATGCGGATTGAGCTGCCGCAGATGCAGATGGCGTGGAATCAGGCCATGACGCATCGACAGCATCACCTTGATCAAACCCGCCACGCCGGAGGCGGCCTCCAGGTGCCCAATATTAGTTTTCACCGAACCCAGCAGCAGGGGCTCCCCGGCCGAACGCCCCGCGCCGAGCGCGGCGGAAGCCGCCAGCACCTCGATCGGGTCGCCCAGTCGCGTGCCGGTACCATGGGCTTCCAGGTAACGCAGCGCGTGCGGCATTACCCCGCCCTTGCGCAGCGCGGCCTCGATCACCGCCTGCTGGGCCTTCTGGTTCGGCGCGGTCAGGCCGGCGCTGGCACCGTCCTGGTTGATCGCGCTGCCGCGAATCACCGCCCACACCGGATCGCCGTCGCGTCGCGCCTCCGACAAACGCTTGAGCACCAGCACCGCACAACCCTCGCCGCGTACGTAGCCGTCGGCCGAGGCGTCGAAGGTCTTGCAGCGCGCCTCAGGCGACAGCATACCGGCCTGCTCGAAGGCGGCGAACATGTCCTCGTGCAGCAGTAGGTTCACGCCGCCGGCCAGGGCCAGGTCGCATTCGCCGGCCAGCAGGCTTTCGCAGGCTAGGTGCGTGGCCACCAGGGAAGAACTACAGGCGGTATCCACCGCCAGTGTCGGGCCGTGCCAGTCGTAGTAGTAGGCGATGCGCCCGGCCGCAATCGAATTGGCGTTGCCGGTGGCGAAATACGGATCGAACGGCTGCGCGCTGCCCTGCTGACGCAGCAGGCGCTCGTAGTCGTGGCCCATCACGCCGACGAACACGCCAGTGTCGCTGCCGGCCAGTCGCCCTGGCGCGATGCCGGCCTGCTCCAGTGCTTCCCACACAACTTCCAGCAGTAGGCGGTGCTGCGGGTCGACCAGTTCGGCCTCGCGCGGCGAGATGCGGAAGAAGCCAGCGTCGAAACAGTCCACCTCGTCGATGAAGCCGCCGCGCCGCGTCGAGCCTGCTGCCGGGGACACGCTGGAGCCGCGCTCGCCGATCGCATCGACGCCATTTTCCAGCAAAGTCCAGAACTGCTCGGGATTGCCGACGCCGCCGGGAAAGCGGCAGGCCACGCCGATCACGGCGATGCGTTCGGGGGAGTCGATATCGTCGGCAGAGGCCGACGGACAGGAGGCTCCCGCGTCCGCCTGCCGCAGAACGTCGTCCTGCTCGACGCCGACCGGGGCCAGCTGTTCGCGCAGATGATCGATGATCGCCGCCGGCGTGCCGTGCTGGAAGAAGAAGGTCGCTTCGAGCTTCAGGCCCACGCACTCGCCCAGGCTGCGCCGCAGTTCTTGCAGGTGGAAGGAGCTAAAGCCCATTTCCATTAAGGGTACTTGAGGACCATAGGCCTCCGCACGCGCCTCGCCCAACACTTCCAGGATGTTTGCACGCACGGCATCGGCCACGTCCACTCCCAGCCCGGCACGGCTGGGCCGCACTACTGGATCGACGGCGGGCTCGGTTGCCGTCGCGGCCTCGGCGGCCTGGCGATAACGCGCATATTCGATCAGCACGCCCGTGCCATGGTTGGCACGGTCCTCCGGGCGGAAACCCGGCACCACCTCGTGAATGGTCGCGCCGTGCGAAGCGTGGAACTGCAGCATCGGCTCGCGATAGCGTCCCTCGTCGTCGCACTGCCGGATGTAGTCGTCGAGCGAGCAGTTGCCCTCGGCGCGGCCATACTCGTGGCAACGCGTCACCGCGGCAACACTGTTGATGCCCTCGCAGCTCGCCAGGTAGACCAGGCCGAAGTCGATCAGTTGGTCGGCCAACCCGTGCCCCTGCCGATCGGGTGCCACGCAGATCCCCATCAGGTGCGCCAGCGCGCCCCGCGGATGATGGATCTCGGCGCATCGTGCATACGGCGTGTTCCGCAACTGGTCGAGCGTATCGATGCGCTGCGTGTAGAGGGAAGCGATTACCTGGCCGTCCTGCTCGATCAGCAGCTGGCCTTGCGGGAACTGCTCGATACGGCGGCGCAGCTCGCTTTCGGGGACGGCCAGGCCTTCTGGCCAGCTGGCCAGGTCCAGCTCGCGCAGGATGGCGAGATCGTCCAGCGAGGGATGGCGGACGAGATAAGGACGCGCCGTCCATTGGTGCAGCGCGAAGCGTGCTGGGCCGGGCTCCACCGTTTGCCGCGAGGGGCCGGGCCGTTCAGGCAGGCAGCCCATCGCCGCCGCTGCCATCACATAGGCGCGGGTCGGCCAAGCGTCATCCGCGTCGATGTCGGCTTCGATGGACGCATCATCCAAGGCGCGGTGCCAGCGTTGATTGGCCTGGTACAGCGCGACGGCCGAGTCCAGCGTTCTGGCATCGGCTTCGGCGCGACGCGCCAGGAACAGCAAAGGCCCCAACGCCGCCGCTTGCTGCAGCACTTCTCGGCCTTGCGCGCTCAGGCGCAGACCGATCTCTTCCGCGAGCCCCCAGCCACGGCGCAGGAAATCGACGCGCAACAACGCCGCATTGGCCGGCGAAAGTGAGTCGCTGTCCCGGCCCTGCAGGTAGGCCGCGTCGTCGAGACGGGCCAGCTCGAACAGCAGCGGTGCCATCGCGGCCGCATCGAGCGCCTCGGCTTCGGCCTCGAACGCGCCCAGACCCTCCCTGGCCGCCGCACCGTGTGCCAACCAGTGCTGCAACTGCCGGCCGTCCTGCCCGCGCAAGACCGCGGCCAGATCCATATCGAACCCGGCAATGACGGCCTCACTCCACAGCTCGACCCGCTCGAATGCGGCGCTCGGCACCACCAGCCCATCCTTGATCGATTCGATCCAACCGGCCTCGCACAAGGCCTGCAAGGCGGCTTCCAGCCGCGCCTCGTCGATGCCGCATCGCGCCGCCAATTGCGTCAGTTGCGCGGCTCGCGACGGCACCCTCGCTCGATCCTTCAGCAAGGCACCCAATCCGCTCGTGCGGCAGGCTTCGAGTAACGAGATCGAGACAACGCCATCGGCCAAGCGCTTGGTCAATTCGAGCACTGCATTCTCCTAGCTTCAACGGGCAAGGGCGGCGAACACGGCTGCCGCCGGGCAAATCAGGCAGGTAAGGCAACGCATCGGGCGGCCCTGCGTGGCGGCCGCCGCTTTCTTGGGGTGGGGGCGCCGCGAGGCACGCCTCAGTCGCTCATCGCCAGGAAACTACGATTGAGCAATTGCACGGTATCCTCCAGCAGCCTCCGCGCGATCTCAGCAACGCGGCGATTGCGCCAGTTCTCCAGCTCGGTGTCCTTGACCCACTGGTTGAAGGCACCCATCGCCGGCCCGCAGTGAATCTGGTAATCCACCTTCTGCTGGCTCGATCCGCTCATCGCGAGGCGCATGGTATGCACGAAGTACCAGCGGAACACCAGGGCCAGCTTGTGCCTGGGGTTCTTCTCGGCCTTCTCGATCTCGCTGGGCGCGGCGCGCTGGAAATACGTGCGAGTCTCCTCGTAGACTGACTCGAAGCTGCGCATGAAGTACTTGTCCTGGATCTGCTCACGCGTCTTCGCGTCGATCTCCTCCCAGGACGCGTGGTTCTTCCAGAGTTCGTATAGCTTATTGGCGCGGGCCGGGAAGAACACGCCCTTCTTCAGCACCTGGGTCTTGGCACCGAGCTCGAACAGGCTGCCCGAAGGGCAGTAGTCCATGTCCTGCACGTTAACCTGCTGCAGCAGGTCTTTGGCCGCCTCGCTGGTGCCGGCCTCCACCGTGCATTGGTTGATCGAGCCGGTGAGGATAAAATCAGCGCCGAGGATGAAGGCGGTGGCCGCGGCCTCCGGCGTGCCGATGCCGCCGGCACCACCGACCCGCACGGTCCTCGTGTAGCCGTGGCGCGCCACCATCTCGTCGCGCAGGCGCACGATGCTGGGCAGCAGTGCGGACAGCACGCCCATGTCGGTATGGCCACCCGAATCGGCTTCCACACAGATGTCGTCGGCCATCGGCAACAGACGCGCCAACTCGGCCTCGGCGGCACTGATCGCCCCGCCTGCCACCAGTTCGGCCAGCAGCTTGTCCGGCGGCGGGCTCAGGAACAGAGTAGCCACTTCGGGACGTGAGAGCTTGGCGAGGATCATATTGGGTACCACCACGGTGCCTTTCGCGTCGCGTCGCAGCCCGCTGGCGCGGTACTTCACCAGCGGCGCAGTGATCTGCATGTAGGCGGAAGCCTCCACGCGCCGCACGCCGTGCTTGAGGAACAGGCCCACCGTGTCCATCTCGGCCTGCGGCGTGGAGGCGTTGCTCAGCAGGTTCATGCCGTAGGGCTGCCCGTCGCCGAGCGCGGCCTGGATCTCGAGGATGGCGCACTCGATCGAGGCCGTGTCCAGGGCCCCAGTGCCGAAGTAGCCAAGGAAGCCCGCGCGGCCCATGTTGATCACCATCGCGGCTGAGGCGATGCCCTTCACCATCGAGCCGGCCACGTAGGGATAGCGCAGGCCATGGTCGTGCTTGAAGGCCGTCGAGCCAAGCCGCTCGATGCTGATACTGGGTGTCGCGTAGTCTTTCGGGATCGCTTTCATGCCGAAGCTCCGTGGAGCGGATGCACGTCGACCAGTTCGAAATAGCCGTTATAGCCTTCCAGGTAGATCACTGCGCGATGTCCGAACAGCGACATCGCCGGGGTGCGTGTGACCAGTTGCTGCTGATAGCGGTCGACCTGCACGCGCGTGCTGACCGGGTAGCGGCGGTTCCAGTCGTCGATGCGCTGCTGCAGCTGACTCAGTTCGCGCTCGCGGTCGTAGGCGGGCACCGGGGGCGTGACGCTTGCCGCCGCAACGGCCGAGGACGCGACCACGGCGGACGCATGCTTCCTGATGTCGACCAGCAGCCGTGTCAGCACCTGCCCCGGCCCGAGTTCGAGGAATTCGCTCTGTCCCAGCTCCAGCAGGTAGTGAACCGAGCGGGTCCACTGCACCGGCCGCATGATCTGCGCGGCCAGCAGCTCAGCGACACGCTCGAGCGCATACGGCTGAGCCTCGACGTTCGAGATCACCGGGATACGCGGCTTATTGAAATGGAACTCGCCCAGGTAGGCGGCGAAGGCCTGGCTGGCCGCGGCCATGTAGCGCGAGTGGAAGGCACCGCTAGTATTGAGCGGCACGAAGCGCGCCTGCTCAGCCTCGAACAGCGGCGCGGCGCGGACGATGTCTTCCTTCAGCCCGGAAATGATGGTCTGGCTCGGGCCGTTGAGGTTGGCGATGTCGATCGCATCCAGGCCGTGCCTGCCCAGCAGCGCGCCGATCGCCACCTCATCCAGACCGATCACCGCTGCCATCGCGCCGGTCGGGGCCTCGCTCATCAGCTCGCCGCGCTTGTGCACCAGGCGCAGACCGTCCTCGAAGCCGATCACGCCGGCCGCCTCCAGCGCGTTGTATTCGCCCAGGCTGTGGCCCAGCACATAAGCGGGCGCGCCATGCTCGTGCAGGCACCGGCGATAAGACAGTGCATTGACCACGTACAGCGCCGGCTGCGTGTAGCGGGTCTGACCCAGTTTCCGCTGCGGGTCTTCCAGGCACAGTTCGCGGATCGAGTGACCGAGGATGCGGTCGGCCGTCTCGGTCAGTTCCGGGAACGAGGCGAACAGGTCGGCACCCATGCCTTTGGCTTGGGAACCCTGACCCGGAAACATGTAAACGCTCATCAAAAAGTCCTCCACTCAGCTTGTGATCGGGGATGGCGGCGGCAAAAGGCTCATCGTCCCTCGATCGCGACCAGGGATGGCTCCGCCCCGGTCGCGTCGAGCGGCTCGCGCGAGCCCTCGCGCAGCAGGCGTGCGATGCGAATCACGCTTACCTGCTCCAATTCGAGAAAATCGGTGGCCCGCAAGCGGGTGCCGTGTTGTTCGTTGAGATGGTTGGCCAGGTGCGTGAAGCCGATCGTATCGACGCCGTAGTCGCTGATGTTGAGATCCGGGTCGACTGCCTCGATCTCCACCTTGAGCAAAGCCGCCACGGCCTCGCGCACCTGCTCCCGTAGGCGCTCGTTGTGATGCGCGTGACGACGGACGTCGCGCGACGCTGGCGCGGCACCCGAGCTTGGGGCCAAGCCTGGCCGCGCTGCCGGGGTCGCGGCACCGGCGGCATCGGCGGCACCGGCCGCCCCTCCGGTAGCCGGCAGTTGCTGCTGCAGCAGGCGGGCGATACGCTCTACGCTGACCGTCTCCAGCTCCATGAAATCGGTCGGCCGCAAGGTACCGCCGAAGCGCTGGTTCAGCTGGTTGGCGAGATGGGTGAAACCGATCGAGTCCAGGCCATAGTCGCCGATGTCCTGGCCCGCTTCGATCTCGTCCGGCTCGACCTTGAGCAGGGCCGCCACCAGCTCGCGCACCTGGCCCGGCAGGGTGGCCGTCGGCAACGCCACGCCGGCGGCCGACGGCGCGGGCTGCTCGAGCAAGGCGGCGCGCATGTGCACCGGCTCACCCTCCAGGGCCAGCACTTGCGTGAGTTCGCCGGCCAGTGCGTGGGCCAGCGCACGGCAGCCAGTGGTGGCTTGCATCGGCCGGATGCCAGTACCGGCCGTCAGCAACTGTTCGGTGGCCGTGTTCATGTTCATGCCGCCCTCGGCCCACAACGGCCAGTTGACCGACAGCGAGCGGCCCGGCCGCCCCTGCGCCTGGCGATAGGCTGCGAAAGCGTCGAGGAAGCCATTGGCACCAGCATAGTCGGCCTGGCCCGCATTGCCGAACAGGGCTGCCGCCGAGGAGAACAGCACGAAGCAGTCGAGCGGCAGCGTGCGGGTGGCAAGATCCAGGTGCAGTGCGCCCAGCAGCTTGGGTGCCAGCACCTGGTCGACGCTGTCGCGCTCCTTGTCGAGCAGATAACCGTCGCGCAGTACGCCAGCCATGTGCAGCACGCCGTCGAGGCGGCCGTGGGTGGCGACGATCTCGTCCACCAACGCCTGCACCGCAGCGGCATCGGTGATGTCCAGCACCGCGTGTCGGATCGCTAGACCCTGTTGTCCGAGCGTGGCCAGACGCGCTCGGCGTGCTTCGTCGGGCGCGGAGCGGCTGGCCAGGATCACGGTCGCGCCCTCGGCGCGGCGGGCGATCTCCTCGGCAAACAGCAGCCCCAACCCGCCCGCGCCGCCGCTCAGCAGATAAACACCCTGTGCGCGCCACGGCACGGCCGGCTCGCCGGCAGCAGGCGGCAGTTCCTGGAGCGTCCAGGTTTCGCGGCGCCCCTGGCGGTAACGCACCCAGTCCTCGCGTGGCCGCGCGGCAGCGGCATTGTCGTCCAGGCGCGCTTGCCAGGTGGCGCGATCCTCGCCGCCTTCCATCATCAGCAGTTGCCCGCGCAGCTTGCGGCTTTCCTGGCCGAGGCTGCGCAGCATGCCGGACAGCCCCGACAGCAGGATCTCGTCGTCGCGCCCGAGGATCGCCACTTGCAGCAGCAAGGGCTCGCTCGGCTTGTCCCGCAGCTGCTGGCGCAGGCGCGTATGGACCTGGGCATACAGGTCGGCACAGCGCCGCGCCAGCTCGGCTTGCTCGCTGCGGAAACGCTCGATCGGCAGCACCGGCAAGGCGGCATCGTCGAGCCCGGCCAGGCTGCCGAGCAGCCAGAGTTCACGCCGCGGCAACTCGTGCCGCGCCGCAGCCGGCAGCAGTGCATCGCGCCAGGCGGGCCGGCACAGCAGCAGGTCGGGATCGACGGCGTGTCGCGAGCGGCGACTGCGAATGACGCCGGCATAACGCACCGCGGCGGGTGCCCAGTAACGCTCGCCCACAAACGGATAACCGGGCAAGCTCACGCGACGCGGCCGCGTCGCGTGATACAGCAGCGACCAGTCCAGCGGCTCGCCCTGCCCCCACAGCTTCAGCAGCAACTCGTGCTTACCGCGCTCGACCCAGCTGCGCAGGGTTTGCGCGAAGCCCTCGTCGTCTAGCATCGCGGACCGGCCGTCGCGGCCGCGGCTGAGGCTGGTTCGCAGCAACGGCCGCTCGACCTCGCGATTCTGCAAGAAGGCCGCCAGGCAGGCGTGCACCTGGGCTAGCGAGTCGGCGACGAAACCGAGCCGCTCGGCGAGCGCCTCGCGGCCGACCTGCAGCGTATAGGCCAGCTCGGCCAGTGTGATGCCGCGGCCGAATTCGCCGGCGAGGAAATCGAGCAGGCGCTGCGCCACCGCGCGCAGGCGATCGGGATTCGCGGCCGACAGCACAATCAGCGCTGGTGAGCCCGCATCGGCGGGGGACGACACGGCCGGTGCCACGTATTCCTCGACCAGCAGGTGCGCATTTGCGCCACCCGCGCCGAACGAGGACACGCCCGCGCGGCGCGGATAACCGGCCAGGCGCGGCCAGGGCACCAGCTCGCGCTGCACAGTGAACGGCGTGCCGCTGAAATTGATTCGGGGATTGAGTGTTTCGGCATGTAGGCTGGGCGCGAACTGGCCATGACGCATCTGTAGCAACAGCTTGGTCAGGCCGGCGATGCCAGCCACGCCCTCGCCGTGACCGATATTCGACTTGACCGAGCCCAGTGAGCACCAGGGCACCACGCCGGCCGCGCCGAAGGCCTCGGTCAGGCCGCGCACCTCGATCGGGTCGCCCAGCTCGGTACCGGTGCCGTGCGCCTCCACGTAGCCGATACTGCACGGCGCGAAACCGGCGCGGGCGATCGCCTCGGCCACCAGGTGCCCCTGAGCAAGCGGGCTGGGCACCGTGTAGCCGTGGGTCCTGCCGCCGGCATTGAGCGCACTGCCCTTGATCACGCCGTAGATCTGGTCGCCGTCCTCGATCGCACGTTGCAGCGGCTTGAGCAGGACCGCGCCCACGCCCTCGCCGTCGACGAAGCCGTCCGCGCCTGCGCCGAAGGCGCGGCAATGCGGGCCGGCCGACAGCATGCCGACCGAGGCCAGCCGCGCATAGTGCGCCGGATGCATGATCAGGTTGACGCCGCCGGCGATCGCCACCTCGCTGGTGCCGGTGGCTAGGCTTTCCAGCGCCAGGTGAATCGCGCTCAGCGAGGACGAGCAGGCGCTGTTAACCACCAGGCTCGGGCCATGGAAATCGAAGACGTGGGACACGCGGTTGGCCAGCGTCCATTGGCTAGTCAACAGCGAGTAGCTGCTGTTCATGGCACCGACGAAGACTGCCACGCGGCGACTCGCGCTCAGGCTAGCGGGAGTGTAGCCGGCGTCCTCGATCAGCAGGTAGGCGCTTTCCAGGAACAGGCGCTCCTGTGGGTCGATATGCTCGGCCTCGCCGGGCGCGATGCGGAAGAAACGCGGGTCGAAGCGGTCGATCTCGTCGAGGAAGCCACCCCAGCGCGTGTAGCTTCGTCCCGGCGTGCCGCGCGCGCTGTCATGATGGGCACGCCAGTCCCAGCGCTCGGGCGGGATTTCGCCGATGCAGTCGCGCCCCGCGCGCAGGTTCTCCCAGAATTGCCGCCAGTCGCCTGCCTTGGGATAGCGGGCGCTGATGCCGATGATGGCCGTGTCCACATGCCCGAGCGGGCGTGTGTTGTGGCCGAGGGCATCGGCATGGGGCTGCCGGCCCTCGTCGCGCGAGGGCGACGTGGCATCGAAGTCGTGATTGAGGTCGCGCTTCAAGACTGTTCTCCCACCGGCTGGGCCGGCTCGAAAGGCGTGGCGTCGAAATCGTCTTCGTCCTCGAGCACGCCGGCATAACGCAGCGACTCGGGGGCCCAGTAGCTTTCCTCGGCGAAGGGGTAACCCGGCAGGCCGATTCGCCGCGGCCGCTGCGCGGCGTACAGGCACCGCCAGTCGAGTGGATAACCGCGGCCCCACAAGTCCAGCAGCGAGGCGTGTTTCTCGCCGGCGATCCATTGCTCGACGGTGCGCTCGAAGTCCTCGTCGTCGGCGAACAGCGCCCAGCCGTCGCGACCGCGGCCTAGACTTGCACGCACCAGCGGCAGCGACGCCTCGCGGTCCTCGGCAAAGGCGCGCAATACCTCGCGCACCTGCTCCACCGAATCGGCGATGAAGCCCAAGCGCTCGCCCAGGGGCTCGCGACCCACCTGCAGCGTGTAGGCGAGATCGGCCAGCACCACCTCGCGACCAGCTTCGCTCGCCAGGAAGCCGGCCAGACGCCCGGCCACCACGCGCAGACGCTCGGCATTGGCCGCCGACAGGACGATCGGCAGCGCCTGACCCCGCGCTTCGGGCCGCGCCGGAACCGGCGGGACGTATTCCTCGACAATCACGTGCGCGTAGGCACCGCCCACGCCGAAGGCGGACACGCCGGCGCGCCGCGGATGACCGGCCGGGCGCGGCCAGTCGCTCAATTCCTGCTGCAGCGTGAAGGGCGTGCCGGCGAAATCGATCTTTGGATTTGCGCGCCGCGCATGCAGGGTCGGCACCAACTCGCCGTGCCGCAGCTGCAGCAGCACCTTGGTCAGGCCGGCGATGCCCGCCGCGCTCTCGCAATAGCCGATGTTCGACTTCACCGAGCCGATCGCGCAGCGATGGCCCCGCTCGGCCGTGCCGACGAAGGCCTCGGCTAGCCCCTGCATCTCGGTGATGTCGCCGAGCTCGCCGCCGTTGCTGTGCGCTTCCAGGTAGCCTATGGTGTCGGCCGACACACCGGCGCGCGTCAGCGCCTCGCTCACCAGGCGCACCTGTGCGGCGGCATCAGGCACCGCGAAGCTGCGTGTCTTGCCGGCGGCGTTGATCATGCTGCCCTTGATCACGCCGTAGATCTGGTCGCCGTCCTCAATCGCGCGCTGCAGCGGCTTGAGCAGCAGCGCGCCCACGCCCTCGCCGTCGACGAAGCCGTCGGCATGCTCCCCGAGCGGGCGACACTGCGCGCCGCTCGACAGCATCCCCAGCGCCGAGAGCCGGTTAAAATGTGCCGGGTGCAGCACCAGGCTCACGCCGCCCACCAAGGCCACCTCGCTGCTGCCGTGGGCCAGGCTGTCGAGCGCCAGGTGCAGGGCCGTCAGTGAGGAGGAGCAGGCACTGTTGACGGCGAGGCTCGGGCCGTGGAAGTCGAGCGTGAAGGACACGCGGTTGGCGATCGACCAGTGGCTTGGCAGCAAGGTGTAGGTGCTGTTGGCCGCGCCCACGAACACGCCGATGCGCTGGTCCTTGCTTAGCGTCGAGAGCGTGTAACCGGCATCCTCGATGGCCAGGTAGGCGGTCTGCAGGAACAGACGCTCCTGCGGATCGATGTACTCGGCCTCGCTGGGCGGGATGCGGAAGAAGCGCGGATCGAAGTGGTCGACGCCGTCAATGAAGCCGCCCCAGCGGCTGTAGCTGCGGCCATCCCGGCCGCGCTCGGTGTCGAAGTACTTGCGCCAGTCCCAGCGCTGGGCCGGCACCTCATCGATGCAGTCGCGACCATTGCGCAGGTTTTGCCAGAATTCGCGCAGGTCTGCCGCCTTCGGGTAACGGCCGCTCAGGCCGATCACGGCGACGTCGCCGCGGGTTGCGGGGTGGGCCACTTCGGCCGCCCCGCTGGCCTCGACTGATTCGGTGGCGGTGACAACCGGTTGCGTTTGCGTGGGCTGCGGCTCCGGTTTCGATTCCAGCGAGGGTAACGGTGTTGTCAGTACCGGTGTCTCGACCGGCACGGCAGTATCGGCAGTATCTATACCCAGCTGCCGCGCCAGGGCCGGCGCCTCGGTGGCGAGCAACCGCTCGGCCAGCGCATCGATGGTCTGCACCTCAAACAGCAAAGTGCTGCCGACGCTGTCGAAATGCTGGCGCAGGCTGTCGGTGAGCTGCACCACTAGGATCGAGTCGATGCCGTAGCGCTCCAGCGGCTCGTGCGCGCTGATTTCCGCCGGCGAGACGCGCAGCGTGGTGGCCACTAGTTGCTTCAGGTAGGCCACGCTGGCTTCGCGCATCGCCTTGTCGGAGATCGAGGATGTCTGCGACGGTGCCGGCCTTGCCGCGACAAGCGCTGCCACCAAGGCGGGTGCAGGCGTCGACGGCAGCGACGCGCGCTGCAGCGAATCGTCGATCCAGTAGCGCTCCTGCGCGAAGGGATAGGTCGGCAACGCAAGGCGTCGGTAGCCCGGGCCGAACAAACCGGCGTAGTCGAGTTTGTAGCCTTGCGCGAACAGCTCGGCCACGGTCGACAGCCGTTCCTGCCGCCCTTCGCGCACCGCTTCGATCGCGGCCTGCCCCAGTCGGCGCTGCACGAGCTGCTCGCGCACGCCGCCCTCGTCGAGTTCGCCCAGCTGCAGCCGGCTGCCGTCACCCTGTTCCAGCCAGGCACCCAGCACCTGGCGCAGCTCGGCCAGATCGCGTACCACCGCCGCCAACCGGTGACCGCGATGCTCGCGTCCGCACAGCAGGGTATGGGCGAGATCGCCGAGACTGGCTTGCGGCCGTACCTGGCAATAGGCCAACAGCCTGCCCACCTGCTCGCGCAGCTGCCCGGCGGTGCGCGCCGACAGCGCCACCAGTTCCAGCCCGCGCCCAGCCGCGCGCGCGGCAACCGGCACCGGCGCTTCCTCGATCACCATGTGCGCGTTGGTGCCGCTGAACCCGAAGGCGCTGACCGCGCCGCGTCGCGGCGTGCGCTCACCGGCCGGCCAGGGGCGCAGCTCGGTATTGACATAGAACGGGCTACCTTCGAAAGCGATCGCCGGATTGCCCTTGCGGAAATGCAGCGAGGGCGGGAGCTGGCGATACCGCAGAGCCAGCAGGATCTTCAGGATGCCGGCGATGCCAGCCGCATTGGCCAGGTGGCCGATATTGGTCTTGACCGAGCCGAGCGCGCAGAAGCCCTCGCGATGGGTGTAGTGGCAGAAGGCCTGGCGCAGCGCGCGATATTCGATCGGGTCGCCGAGCTTGGTGCCGGTGCCGTGCGCTTCGATCATCTGCAGCGTCTCGGGATGGATCGCGTAGCGATCGTAAACCTGGCGCTCCAGCCGCTCCTGCGAGCGCGCGCTGGGCGCGGTGATGCCGTTGCTGCGTCCGTCCTGGTTGATCGCGCTGCCGCAGATTACGCCGTGGATGTGGTCGCCGTTGGCGATCGCGTCGCTGAGCCGCTTGAGCAGGATCACGCCCACGCCCTCGCCGGGCACGAAACCGTCGGCGCTCTCGTCGAAGGTATGGCAGCGGCCGGTGGCCGACAGCATGCCGGCCGGATTGGCGGCCAGGTAGAAGCTCGGCGTCGATTGCACGAACACGCCGCCGGCCAGCGCCAGCTCAGTCTCGCCCGCGCGCAGGCCCTGGCAGGCCAGGTGCACCGCCACCAGCGAGCTGGAGCAGGCGGTGTCGACCGCCACGGCCGGGCCCTGCAGGTCGAGGTAGTAGGCGATGCGCGCCGGGATCAGCGCACCGGAATTGCCCCAGAAGGCCTGCGGCGGCGGCGCGCTCTTGAACAGTTGGGCGTAGTCGCCGCTGGTGCAGCCCACGTAGACGCCGCACAATTTGCCCTTGACGGCCTCGCCCGCGTAGCCAGCGTCTTCCAGCGTGCGCCAGGCCTCCTCGAGGAACAGGCGCTGCTGCGGATCCATGTAGGTAGCTTCCAGCCCCGACATGCGGAAGAACAGCGGATCAAAGCGGTCGATCTCGTCGAGGAAGCTGCCGTCGCGGCAGGGTCCCTCGCCGGGGCCGAGGTCCCAGCGCGATACCGTGTCGACCAGGTCGTGGCCCTGGGCCAGGTGCGACCAGAAGCTGTCCAGGTCCGACGAATGGGCGAAACGGCCGCTCATGCCGATCACGGCGATCGGTTCATCAGCGTGGTTCGATGGCACCGCCTGCGCCGTGGCAACGACGGGCGCGGAAGCCTCGCCCGCAACCGGCACCTCGGCTGCCGGCACCCGCAGCACCACCTTGCCGATATTGCGGCGGTCCTGCAGGTAGCGATAGGCGTCGTGCAACTGTTCGAGCGCGAACACCTGCGACACGGTCGGCTGCAACACGCCCTGCTCCACCAGACTCGCCAGCTCGCGCCGGTACCGCTCCAGCTTGCCCGGCCGCTCGGCGATCAAGCGCGCCAGGTCGATGCTGAAGAAGCTCTGGTTGCTGTCTAACACCGACAGGTCCACCGACTGCGCCGACTTCAGCGCCATCATCGCGATCTCGATGTAGCGCCCGCCCGGTGCCAGGCTGCGCAGGCCCTTGGCGATCGCCTCGCCGGACAGGGTGTTGATCACCACGTCCACGCCGCGGCCGCCCGTGAGCCTGGCCACCTCGGCCTCGAAATCCTCCTCGCGATAGTTGATCAGGTGCTGGGCACCTTGGCCGCGCAGATAGTCAAGCTTCTCCTGCGAGCCGGCGGTGGCGAAGATTGTCGCGCCGTAATGGCGTGCCAGCTGCATCGCGATCAGGCCGGTACCGCCGGCGGCCGTCTGAATCAGGATGCTGTCGCCGGACTGCAGGTCGGCCTTGTGGAAGGCATCGATCATAGTCAGGGCGACCACCGGCAAGGCGCAGGCCTGCTCGAAACTCAGCTGTGGCGGCTTGGCCCAGGCCTGGGTTTCGTGACAGACCACTTCGGTGGCATGGCAACCCTGGGCCAGGCAGATCACCTCGTCGCCGGGACGCAGCGAATTCACCGCGCTGCCGACCTCCAGCACCAGGCCACTAGCCTCGGTGCCCGGCGTGAACGGATAGGCCGGCATGTTCGGGTAGAGGCCCATCACACACAGCAGGTCGGAAAAATTCAGCGAGCTAGCGCGCACAGCCACGCGCACCTGCTGCGGCTGCAAGGGCACCTGTACTTCGGCCGTCACCAGGCGCAGGTCCGCGATCTGGCCGGGGCCGCTGATCAGGGCGCGGCGACGGCCACCGGCGGCCGTCGGGAAGCTTGCGCCAACCGGCTGCACTTGCGGAGTCGGCTGGAAGACGGTGCCGAGCGACATCGCTGGCGGCGAGGCCAGCACGGCAATTGGCACCGGCAAAACCGCGCGCGCCGACAGGCTCGCGCGCAACGCAACCTGATGCGCCTGCTCCAGGTACTCAGCCAGCGCGTCGAGATGGCTGTAGTCAAACAGCACGGTGGTCTGCAGCACGATGCCGAGCCGCTGGTTGATCTCGTTGACGAGCTGCACCGCCAGGATCGAATCCACGCCGTATTCGGAGAAGCTGCGATCGGCTTCGATCCGCTGCGGATCGAGATCGAGACCCTTGCCGATGCACTCGCGCAGCAAGGTCCGCACGTGATCGGCCACGGCCTGCTCCAGGTCCTGCGAAGCCGGCTTGAGAGGTGCCGCGAAGATCGGTGCGGGAGTCGGTGCAGCCACGGGCACGGAGGCGGATCCAGCGGCCGGCGCAACGGTAGAAGCAAACCCGACCGCTGGCGCGCTCGCCTCGACCGGCTGTGCCACCCCCGCAGGCGGCACCTGCACAATCACGTCGCGCTTCACGCGGCCGTCGCTCTGCGCCAGCAGCACCTGCTGACCATACCGGTTGCATTCCTCGGCCGGCCGCCACAGTGGCGCATACCCCTCCTCGGCCAGCACGCGCTCCCACCCCTCGGCCGACAGGCCCGGCGAGCCGTCCAGGCGCAAGGCTGGATCCTCGTAGAGCCACCAGCCGTCGAGTAGCCCGAAGCTCAGGTGCGTCAAGAGGCTCAGCTCGCCGAGTTCGTTGAGCGCCAGCAGGCCGCCCGCGCGCAGCGGTGCCTTGGCGTGACGCAGAGTGCGGCGGATATTGACCGTGGCGTGCAGCACGTTGGCGGCCACCACGATGTCGTAGCTGTCGGCGGTAATGTCCTGCGCCTGCGGCGGCTCCTCCACGTTGAAGCGCTGGGTGCGCAGGAACGACCGTCCCGGTGCGTAGTGCTGCTCGGCATGCAGCAGGAAGGCCTTCGACAGATCGGTGTAGCAGTATTCGTCGATGTTCGCGGCGTAGCGGTCCAGCCGCTGCAGCAGGCCGGCGCTGGTGCCGCCGGTGCCGGCACCGATCTCCAGTAGCCGCAGCCGCGCCCGTGGCTCGCGCATCAGCCGCTCCTGCACATAGGCCTCCACCGCATCGAACAAGATGTGGTTGTAGAGGTCTGCGATCGGATTGCCGCGATAGATGCCTTCCACCAGGCCCAGCGAGGAGTTCGGGAACATCACGTCGGTGGCCTTGCGCCGGCCGACCAGCAGCTCGGGCAGCGCACGCAGGCAGACCTCGAGCAATTGCACCCAGGCCTGCTGCTGCGGATCGGCCAGCCAGGCCCCACGCGCGGCTTCCCATTCGGGCCAGACGTCCTGCGCGGCAGCGGCGAGGATGCGGTAGTCGCCGTTCGGCAGCGACTGCAGCCAGTCGCCGGCGGCCAGCAGGCGCAGGCTGGTGTCGTACCAGCGCCGGTAGTGGCCGGCCAGCGCCAGGCCAGTGCCGCCGCCCGGCAGATGCCTGCCGTCGGGCGAGAAGCCGAGCAGCGCCTGGCCGAGCAGGCGCAGACTCAGTGCCTGCATGGCCTGCGGCGGCAGGGCCGCCTGGGCGGCCGCGAGCCGCGACGCATGCTCGGGCGGCAGCGGCCGCGCCGCTAGCTGCGGCAGCAGCGCGGGCAGGGCCGCGCCATAGCGCTCGCCACGCAGATCGGCGCGCACGCCTTCCACTGCCTGCGGGCGGCTCAGCTTGATCAGCCCGAGCTGCGCGTCCGGCCCGCCGAGCAGGCGCTCCAGCGCGGCCATCGCCTCCTCGGCCTCGATCGAGCCGATCCCGGCGCGACTCATGCGCTCTTGGTAGCGCGCGTCGGCCACCACGCCCACGCTGCCCCAGTAGCCCCAGTTCATCACCTTCACCGCGCAAGGCCAGCGGTGCCCCAGCGCCTGGGCCAGCGCGTCCTTGAAGGTACAGCCGGCCGCGTAGTTGCCCTGCCCCGCGGCGCGAGAAAAACTCATCATCGACGAGAAAAACAGCACGAAATCCAGCGCATCGGCTGCGAACACCTGGGCGATACGCAGGCTGACGTCGAGCTTGGGCCGTAGCGCCGATTGCAGGGTAGCTTCGTCCATCCACGCCAGGCTGCGGTCCTGCAGGACCAGGGCCGAATGCACCACGCCGTGGATGCGGCCGTGGCGCTGCAGGATCGTGTCGCGGGCGCGGGACAGCGCCAGACGGTCGCCCGCGTCGGCCTGCAGGTAGACGGGCGCTGGCCCGTGCGAAGCCAGGGCCGCCAGGCGCGCGCGCAGGTCGGCGTCCTCGGCGCGACGGCCGATCCAGAACACCTGTGCGTGGTAATGCTCGATCAGATGCCGTGTCCAAACCTCGCCCAGCCCGCCCGCGCCGCCGATCACCACGTAGACGCCGCCCTCGCGATACGGCGCGGGAGCCTTGCCGCGGGTCAGCTCGGCCAGCGCGACCAGTTCCGGCGCGTACCATTCGCCGCGACGCCAAGCCAAGCTCTCGCCGCTGCCGGCCGGCAGCGCGCGGCACTGCGTCGGCGCGGGATCGGCATTTTGCGCGTCGAGGTCGATCAGTCGCACCGACCAATGCGGATATTCCTTGGCCAGCGAGCCGACCAGGCCATGCACGGTGGCATGCGCCGGCGCGACCAGGTCCCGCGAATGAACCTGCTGGGTGGCGCGAGTCAGCACGGTCCAGACCAGGCGGCGGCCAGCGTGATCCTCGGCTAGCAGGGCCTTCACCAGGCGGAACAGCGCCAGCGCGCCGCCGGCCTGCGCCGTCAGCAGGGCCTCATCGGCCGGGTCCTGGCTGTCCTGCGCCGGCGCGATCCAGACCAGTTCGTCGATCGCACCGATCGCGGCGAGCTGGCCGCGCAGTTCGTCCACCGTCGCGGACGGCACCAGATCGATGGTCAGCAGTTGCGGATAGGCACGCTGCCAGGCCGTACGCTGCGCGGCGTCGCCGCCGATCAGCAGCATGCGCGCCGGGGCCGGCACCTGGCTGCCGTCGTCGACATCGCGCACAGTCCAGACGGGCGCGAGCACGGTCGGCCCCACCGGCAGCCAGGCACCTTGCGTGGCACCAGTCGTTGCCGCGGGCACATCGATCGACGCGATATCGTTGGTCGCGGCAGACACGGGGGCCGACGCCGCCATCGAAGCTCGCGCGGCGTCGACCGGAGCATGGATCGACGACGGTTTGGCCGTGGCGGCCTGCACCACCAGCCGCGCTGAGAAACCGCGCAAAGCGATGCAGACGCGGCCTTGCGCGTCGCAAAGATCGAGGTCCAGCTTGCGCACGCGACTGCTCTGCGCCCCTGGTGTGGGACGGATCCACACCCAGGTCTCGTTCGGGCAGGGCCGATGCAGGACCAGGCTGTCGAGCGCAAACGGCAGGCTCAGCATGGGCTCCCCGTCGCCCTGCG
The DNA here is from genome assembly GCA_040946865.1 of Burkholderia sp. Lineage (GTDB taxonomy): Bacteria > Pseudomonadota > Gammaproteobacteria > Burkholderiales > Burkholderiaceae > Burkholderia. The sequence continues at coordinate 13,958 of JAYFSB010000001.1, read as the reverse complement.
TCGCCTGCACCATCGCCAGGCCGATGCTGGCCTGCAGAGCACCGTCGAGCAGGCTCGGATGCAAAACATAGGCCTCGCTGTCCTCCAGCGCCTCGGCCGGCAAGCGCAGCTGCGCCAGCGCCTGGCCCTCGCCCACCCAGATTCGCTGCACGGCGCGGAAGCTCGGACCGTATTCGATATTCACCGCCTGGTAGGCGGCATAACAGGTCACGCTGTCCAGCTCGGCCGAGCGGCAGCTGCCGTGCAGCGCCGACAAGTTCAGCGCGGCCGGTTCGGCTTGCGGAACCAGCGCGAGGAAGCCCTGGCAGTGCAGGCGGCGCTCGCCTTCGGCAATGCCACCGCTGCCGACTTCATAGCGCCATTCGCCGTTCTCCTGGCGATGCAGGTCGATACGCGCCTCGACGCCAGGCGCGGCCACCATCAGCGGCTGCACCCAGGTCACGTGCTGCAATTGCAGACCACCGGGCACGGCGTGCCCCGTGCGAGCCTCCAGGACCTCGCGCACCAGTTCCAAGTAGGCCACGCCGGGCAGCACGGCATGGCCGCGCACACGGTGATCCCTGAGGAAGAATTCCTCGCCGCTGAAACGCGCGGCATAGCGGCCTTGGGCCGGGTCGGAGAGTTCGGTTTGAAGCATCGGACGTACCGAGGTGGCCGCCGACAGCGGCGGTGTGGAGTTAGAAGCGAAGGACACGGGCACGAGTGCGGCAGCCGGCGACGAGATCCGCGTCTTCGGCCAGTACGATTCGCGAGCGAACGGATAGCCGGGCAGGTTGACTCTGGCCGCCGACTGTAGGCCGTCAAGTTCCGACCAGGCCACCGCATAACCCTGGCAATGCAACCGAGCCAGCTCGTCCAGCTGGGCGCGATACGCCGCAGAATCTGGCAACTGCTGCGCGGGCCAGTTCGCGGCGCGTTCGCGCAGCGTCGCCTCGCCCTTGAAGCCGCGCGGCACCTTGCCGATGTAATGATCGGGACCGTCGGCCGCATCTATCACGGCGAGATGTTCCAGCGCGGCGATCGCCGAGGCCAGGTTGGCGACCACCACCGCGGCGCGATGTCCGAAGTGATGACGGCCGTCCAGCAGCGTGCGGCTGACCGAGGCCAGCTCGCAGCGCTTGGCCGCCGGGCTGGCCAGCCAGTCGCGCAAGCCAAGCAGGCGTTCGCGCAGGCCCGCCTCGGTCTTGGCCGAGAGCGCCAGCACCACGTTCGATGGCAATGCGGCGGCGCGAGCCGCCGCGGCCGGTGCCTCCTGCACCAGCACGTGCGCATTGGTGCCGCTCATGCCGAAAGCGCTGACGGCACCCAGACGCGGCCGCCGGGCATCGCGCGGCCACGGCCGAGCCTGCTTATTGACGTGGAAGGCGCTGGCGCGCCAGGCGATGTAGTCGCTGTCCTGGGCGCAGTGCAGGCTGGGCGGAATGGTGTCGTGCTCGAGCGCCTGCACCAGCCCGATCAGGCTGAGCAGTCCGGAGGCGGCGAAGGTATGGCCGAAGTTGCCCTTGCTCGAGGTGAGCGCACAATAGGCCCGGCCGTCGGCCGGCTGCCCGAAGGCCTCGGCCAGCGCCTGGATCTCCACCGGGTCGCCCAGACGCGTGCCGGTGCCGTGGGTGACCACATAATCGATCTGCTCCGGCACCACGCCAGCGGCGCGCTGGACCTGGCGCACCAGGCTGGCCTGGGCCAGCGCGTTGGGTGCGGTGATGCCGTTGCTGCGGCCGTCGTTGTTGATGCCGCTGGCGAGGATCAGACTGCGGATCGGATCGCCGTCGGCCACCGCGCGCGACCAACGTTTGAGCACCACCACCGCCACCGCCTCGCCCGGCACCATGCCGTTGGCGGCCCGGTCGAAGGCGCGGCAGCAGCCGTCCGGCGACAGCATGCCGGCTTGACTCATGCCCACGTAGGGCTCGGGCGTCAGGATCAGGTGGGCACCAGCGGCGATCGCCGTGTCAGATTCGCCGCTCAGCAGACTGGCACAGGCCTGGTGCACCGCCACCAGGCTCGAGGAGCAGGCGGTGTTGATGGCCAGCACCGGGCCGTTCAGGTCGAGGAAATAGGCCAGACGCGAGGCGAGGATGCCGTTGTGGTTGGACGTCACGCCGAGGTCGGGCACCACACGCTGGTAGTCGCCCTCCTCCACGCCGACGAAGATGCCGACCGGGTTGGCACGTAACTGGCGCGGGCCGTAGCCGGCGTCTTCCAGCGCGTTCCAGAATTCCTGCAGCAGCAGACGCTGGCGTGGATCCATGGCGAGCGCTTCGCGCGGCGAGATCTCGAAGAACAGCGGATCGAATTCATCGACGCCGTCGAGGCAGCCGGCCCACTTGCTGTTGGTCTTGCCTGGTTGCGCCTCACGGCCGCCGTAGTAGTCGCGCCAGTCGAAACGCTCGGCCGGGATCTCGTCGACGGCGTCGATGCCCTCGGCAAGGATGCGCCACATCTGCTCGACATCGCGCGCCTTGGGGAAACGTCCGCTAATGCCGATGATGGCGATCGGCTCGCGTTCGCCGTCGAATGCCGGTGCTTTGGGTTGTACGGGTTCGATGACGGTTGCCACGGGCGCGTGCGCCTGTGCGGGCGTTGTTGACGCGGGCTGCGGCGGCGGAATTGCGGCGGTATCGACACGCGTCGCCTCGCGCCGATACGCCTCCACCTCGGCGCGATGCTTGTCAAGCAGATAGCCGGCCAGCCGCGCGATGCTCGAATAGACGAAGAAGATCGAGGGCACCACTTCAATGCCGTAGAGCGCGCTCAATGCGCGGGCCAGCTCGGCCAGGCCGAACGAATCGAGGCCGAAATCGGCAAGGTTCGACTCAGCGTCCAGCAACTCGGGCACTAACTTGACCTGGCTGCTGATCAAGGCGGTCAGCTCGGCGCTCACGCATTCTTCCAGGGATGCCGTCGTCGAAAGCCCCTGCGGCAGCATCACGGCTGCTGTCGCCTGAGTCGCGGCAGCAAGCACAACCGACGCCGTACCGAGCCCAAGCATGCGATGCAGACGCTCACGCTCGCCCACCAACACCAGCGCGCGCGTGACGTTGGAACCCAGCAGCCGCTCGAACGACTCCAGCCCCGCGGCCTGCTCAAGCAGTTGCTGGCCGCTGGACTTGAGGTAGAGGGCCGTGCCTGCGTCGTCGCCCACGCCCATGCCGCCCTCGCGCCACAGCGGCCATTCGATCGCCAGGCTGCGGCCGGCGCACTCACCGTGCGCGCGACGCTGCTCGCGTGCCACCGCATGCGCGGCCAGGAAACGATTGGCCACGGCATAGTCGGCGGAGCCGAAATCGCCCAGCACCGAGGCACTCGAGGAGAAGTAGCAAACCAGGCGCAGCGGCTCGCCGGCCAGCACTTGGTCAAGCACCAGCGCGCCGCGAACTTTCGGGTCGAGCACGCGGCGCACATCGTCGGGCTGCTTGTCGGCGAGCGGCACGGCATGCTGGATGCCTGCAGCGTGGATCACGCTGTCGATGCCGCCGAAGCGCGCCTTGGCTCGTGCCACCACCTCGTGCATGGCGTCCGCGTCGGCGACGTCGGCGCTCAGGTATAGCACCTCGCTGCCGGCAGCCTGCAGGGCCTGCACGGCGCCCTGACGTGCGGCATCGAGCGGCGAGCGGCCCATCAGCACCAGGTTGCAGCGGCGGCCGGCGGCCAGGTGGCGGGCGAAGATTAGTCCCAGCCCGCCGGTGCCACCGGTAATCAGTACCGTGCGGCCCAGATCCACCGTGGTGGAGGCCTCAGTCAGCGTCAGCGGCTGCACCTGGAGCTGCCGAAGGCCATCGCGGGCAGCCAGCAGGTTGCGGGGCGTCGCTTCGCCGAGCGCGCTGCCCAACAGTTGCGCCCAGGCAGCCCAGTCGATCGTGTCGCCGGCTTCGCGCAGCACCGTTGCGACCTTGCAGTCCGGCAGCGCCAGCCCCATTGAACGCTCCAGGCCAATCCACGCCTCCATCTGGCTACGTTCAAGTTCGTCGGCATATTCACCGCCCAGCACCAGCCGAGCGGGCCGCGTCTTCATGCCACCCAGCGCCTGCACCAGGCCGATCGGCACCGCTTCGGCGCGGCGCAGGCCGGCCTCTTCCAGCGGCCACAGATAGACCACCGCGTCAATCGCGGCACCGCCCTGTTCGAGCACGCGCAGCATGTCGCCCCAACCTTGTCGGTCAAGCGGTTCCACCGCCTGCCGGTCCAGGAAGATCAGCTGCCATTGCGGGCAATGCCGGGCGACGGCTTCGCGCAAGGCCTGCTGATGAGCGGCATCGGACAGGCAGCACAGCAAGGTCCGCGCCGAAGATGCGGCGGAAGCCGACAGTGCCGGATAGGACTGCCAGCTTTCCTCGAAGTACAGCGCCGGCGCTTCGCTCGCTTCAACCTGGGCCGTCGTGGCAGGCGCAGCTGATTCGGCGGACAGCGGCTTGAGCCAGTAGCGCTCGTCGGCAAAGGGATAACCGGGCAGGCTGATGCGCCGACGTCCGGCACCGGCCTGCAGCCGCGCCCAGTCGATGTCCAGCCCCTTGACCCACAGATCGAGCAGCTTGGTCTGCTTGCCATTGCGCCACCAGCCCTCGACCACGCCGGCCAGTTCCTCGTCGCCGGAGAAGGCCGCCAGCGCCTCCTTCTGCGCCTTGCCACGTGCGACGACGGCCGCCTGCTGTAGCACCTCGCCGGCACCCGGGTCGTCAAGCCAGGCGCGCAGGCGCCGGGCCAGCTCGGCCTTGTCGTTCACCACCAGTCCAAGGCGCGCTTCCATCGCATCGCGGCCCACCTGCAGCGTATAGGCGAAGTCGTGCAGGTCGACCGCCGCATCGTCAGCATGCACGGTGACAAAATCGGCCAGCCGCGCGACCGCCTCGCGCAGGCGCGTTTCGTTTTTCGCCGACAGCGGCACTAGTACCGGGCCTACCGCCGGCGCAGCCGCACGCGCTCGCGGTGCGACATATTCCTCGAGCACAACATGCGCGTTGACGCCGCCGAAGCCGAACGAACTGACGCCGGCGCGGCGCGGCTGCTCACGCCCCTGGGCATCGCGCGGCGCATCCCAAGGACGGTTTTCCCGGACCAGGTAGAACGGGCTGCCCTCGAGCTGCACGTAGGGGTTGACCTGCTCACCGTGCAGGCTGCGCACGAGGGTCCGGTGCCGGAGCTGGAGCAGTACCTTGATGATGCCGGCCACGCCGGCGGCCAGCTCCAGGTGCCCGATATTGGTCTTGATCGAGCCGAGGCCGCAATGCGGCTGGCCAGGCATCTCGGCACGGGCGCGATGATAGATCTCCTTGAAGGCGCTCTTCAGCGCGTTCACCTCGATCGGATCGCCCAGTTCGGTGCCGGTACCATGGGCCTCGATATAACCGAGCTGGCGCGGGTCGAAGTTGGCCTTGACATAGGCGGCCTTCAGCAGGGCCGCCTGCGCCTTCGGGTTCGGCGCGGTCAGCGAGGTGGCGCGGCCGCCGTGATTCTCTGCACTGCCGACGATCACCGCGTGGATGGTGTCGCCGTCACGCTCGGCCGCGGCCAGGTCCTTCAGGAACAGCATGCCCACGCCCTCGCCGCGCGCATAGCCGTTGGCCTTGGCGGAAAAGGTCTGGCAGCGGCCATCCACCGACAGCATGCCAGCCTTGCTAAAAGCAATATGCGCCTCGGGCGTGGCGATGGTGTTGACACCGCCGGCCAGCACCGCCTCGCAGCGGCCGCTCTCGATCGCCTGCACGGCGCGGTGCACTGCCACCAGGGAGCTGGAACAGGCGGTCTCGATCGGCTCGCTGGGGCCGTGCCAGTCGAGAAAATAGCTGACGCGGCTGGGGCCAATCGAAGCCACCGAGCTGGTCGAACTGTAGGCGTCCTGGCTGCGGCCAGCCTGTAGCACCAGGCTACCGTAGCTGCCCACCGCGGTGCCAACGAACAGGCCGGTGTCGCTGCCGGCCAGCGATTGCGGCGCGTAGCCGGCGTCCTCGACGGCAAGCCAGGTGTAGGTCAGCAGCAGCCGCTGCTGCGGGTCCATCAGTTCGGCCTCGCGCGGCGAGATGCCGAAGAACAGCGGATCGAAGCGATCCACGCCGTCGATGAAGCCGCCCCAGCGTACGCGCGCACGCACCGCCTCGGATTCGTCGGGCGGCAGGCAGCAGCGCCAGTCCCAGCGACTGGCCGGCACTTCGCCGATCGCATCGCCACCGCGCTCCAGCAGTTGCCAGAGCGCGTCCACGCCATCGGCACCGGGAAAGCTGCCGCTGACGCCGATCACGGCGACGCCGCGGCGCGGTGGTGCCGGGATGTTCGATGCGGAGCCTGCCTGACTCGCCAGTTGCGGCGCGAGGGGCACCGGCACCGTGGCCGATGCGGCGGTGGTTGCGGCTGCCGACGCCGGCGCGGCCGGCCGTGCCTGAGCCGGAACGCCTTGAGCAGGCGCGGCAGGCAGCCCCAGGCTCGCCGCGACCAGCGTCGCACGATGCACCTCAACCAGATGGGCCGCCAGGCCGGCGATGTCCGGATATTCGAAGAAGATGGTCGGAATCAACTCCAGGCCGAACTGCTTGTTGATCCGGTTCGAGAAGCTGGTGAAGGTGATGGAATCGAAGCCGTAATCGCTGAGATCGTCCTCGATATCGATCTGGTCCAGATCGAGCTTCAGCAGTTCGCCGGCCATCTGGCGCAGGCCGCGCGCCACGCGCGCGATGAGTTCGTCGTGATCCGCCTGCCCGCCTGGCGCAGCCGCTGCCGGCACGGATGCGCCGGGTACCGCTGCCTTCATCGAGGCGGCGGCAGGCACCGCCAGCAGCTTCTGGCGCATGCGCTCGGCCAGGCCCTCCATCACCGCCACCTGCGGCAGCCCGCTGTGCAGAGCGCGCGCTAGCGCCGCGAAACCGCTCGGCGCACGCATCGCCACCATGCCGGTGTTGGCCAGCATCATCTCCTCGGTAGCGGCCTCCATGCCCATGCCGCCGTCGCGCCACAGCGGCCAGTTCACCGACAGCGAGCGGCCGCGGCCGCCCCGCGCCTGCCGGTAGGCCGCGTAGGCGTCCATGAAGCCGTTGGCGGCGGCGTAGTCGGCCTGGCCCAGGTTGCCAAAGATCGCCGCACTCGACGAGAACATCAGGAAGAAATCCAGGTCCAGCGCGCGTGTGGCGTGGTCGAGGTTGGCGGTACCCAGCAGCTTCGGCGCTAACACCTGCTCGAAGGCGGCGCGGTCCTTCTTCAGGATGTAGCTGTCGCGCAGCACGCCGGCGATATGCAGCACGCCGTCCAGGCACCCCTGCGCCGCGGTGATGCGCTCGACCAGTTGCACCACTGCCTGCCGGTCGGTAACGTCGACCTGCTCGTAGCGGTATTCGACACCGTGCTCGCGCAATACGTCCAGGCGAGCGCGGCGCTGGTCCGACAGCACCGAGCGCCCGGTCAGCACCAGCGTGGCACCGGAGGCGCGACGCGCGATTTCCTCGGCGAACAGCAGGCCCAGTTCGCCCGCGCCGCCGCTGAGCAGATAGACGCCGTTCTGCCGCCACGGCAGCGGTGCCGCTTCGTCTTCGCTGCTGCTGTTGCCGTCGTCGGGCAGTTCCAGCAGCCGCCAGGTTTCGCGGCGGCCCTCACGATAGCGCACCAGACTGTCGAACGGGCTGGCGGCGTTGTCGTCGAGCCGGGCGCGCAGGCTCGCCACGTCCTCGTCGCCTTCGAGGATCAGCAACTGGCCCAGCAGCCGGCGGCTTTCCTGCGAGGCACTGCGCAGCAGGCCCGACAAGCCGGCCAGCAGCAGCTCGATGCCCTGCCCGGCGATCGCGATCTGCCACAGGCAGGTGTCGCGGCCCTTCTCCTCCAGCCAGGCCTTCAAGCGCTCGAAGACCTGCGTGTACAAGATCGCGCAGGCTTCCTCGGGCTGCACCGAAGCAGCCTGCAGCAGCTCGCCCTTGCCAAGCTGCTGCCAGGCCGGTTGCGGATCGATCGAGACCAGCAGCAAGCGCCGCGTCAGCGCGGGATCGGGCGCGGCCTGGCTGGCCGGCGCGTCCTGCCAGGCATGCCGGCTGAGCAGCAGGCTCGGCACCTCGACCGCTTCGGGCGCGGCGGCGGCCGGTGTTTCCAGTACGCGCGAGGAAAAGCCCAGCATACGCACGCAGATGCGGCCTTGCGCATCGCACAGCTCGATATTGAATTTCTCGACGCCGCCGCGCCCGCCCCGGCTGCGAATCCAGCCCCACGCCCGTGCTTGCGGCGGCCGATGGAGTTCCAGCGTCTCAAGCGCGAACGGCAACATGGCCTGCGCCGCATCGGCGCGCGGGCCGAGCAGGTAAAGCCCGAGTGTGGCCTGGAAGGCCCCGTCCATCAGACTCGGATGCAGCACGTAGGCCTGCGCGTCAGTCTGCACGGCAGCGGGCAGACACAGCTCGGCCAGCAGTTCACCTTCGCCCACCACGGCCTGCACGAAACCGCGATGTGCCGCGCCGTAGGCAATGCCCATCGACGCATAGGCCTGGTAGAAGGCTTCGGCGTCGAGCGTGCCGCCCTGCATGCGCGCACGCAGCGCGACCAGGTCGAGATCGACCGGCGTTTCGGGAAGCGCCGTGCTGGCTATGCCCTGGCCGTGGACGCCACCGTCGGCACCGAGCACCTCATAGCGCCAGCTGCCTTCCTGATGCGACTGCAGGCGCAGCGTCACCACCACGCCTTCGGTATCCGCCTCGATCGGACGCGCCCAGACGACGTTGCGCAGGCTGCGGATCGCTGCGCCGTCTGCCGCTAGGCTGGCCGCGGCGCGCGCCATTTCCAGGTAGGCCACGCCGGGCAGGATGCGCCGGCCGCCGACCTGGTGATCATCGAAGAAGCTTTCTGTGCCGCTGAAGCGGCTGAGGAAGGTTGGACCTTTCACGCCATCGGTGCGTTGCTGGGCCAGTGGATGCAGCCGAGATTCAACCGACGCGACAGGCCGGGGCCGCAGGCTTTGTGGATCGACCCAATAGCGCTCGGCGGCAAACGGATACAACGGCAGGCCGATGCGGCGCGCGCCTTGCGCACCAGGAAGTTCCCGCCACGGCAGTTCGTGCCCGGCGACCCAGGCCGGCAGCAGCTTCGACCAGTCCTGCGCGTCGATCCAGGCCTGCCATTGCGCCTGATCTGGTCGGGCCGGTAGCGCGCGGCCGCGCCTGGCCTTGCCGTGCCACAAGGGGAAGCGCTCGTCGTCATCCAGGAAGCCGCGCAGGCCCGCCGTCAACTCGGCGAGATCGGCAGCCACGAAAGCCAGGCGCTCCGGCATCGCCTCGCGCCCGACCTGCAGCGTATGCGCCAAGTCGGCCAACGCTGGCGCGGCGGCAGCGGGCGCGGGGAATTGCGCAGCCACCGTTGCGCCGTGTTCGCGCAGCAGATTGTCCGTGAGCTGCTGCACGCTGTCCTGGTCGAGGAAATCCTTCAACGACCAAGGCAGATTCAGGCGCTCCTGCACGCGCTCGTACCAGCGCGTGCGATGCAGAACTTCCACGCCCAGGTCGGCCAGGGTCTCCCGAGCGTCGATCGCCACGGCGTCCACGCCAACGATGACAGCCAGTTCCTCGATCAGCCATGCGGCCAGGCGCGCCGCCGGACTCGCGCCGGCACCGCCGCCATCGACGTGACCAAGCAAGGCTTGTGCGGCGGCGCGCAGGCGATCGGGCGTGCGCGCGGACAGCACAATGGCCTGCGGCCCAGCGAACGACGCCGAGGGCCCCGCCGGCACCCGGTATTGCTCCACCAGCAGATGCGCGTTGGCCCCGCCGGCACCAAACGAGGACACCGAGGCGATGCGCGGATAAGGACACGCTTGGCCATCCAGGTCGAGCTCCGGCTCGGCCCAGGGTGCGAGTTCGCGCTGCACCACAAAGGGCGTGCCGTCGAAATCGATGTTCGGGTTCAGTTGCTCGGCATGCAGGCTCGGCACCAGCTCGCCGTGGCGCATCTGCAGCAGCACCTTGGTCAGGCCGGCAATGCCGGCGGCGGCCTCCAGATGGCCCAGGTTCGACTTGGCAGAACCGAGCGCGCAGAAGCCGCGCTCCCGCGTATGCGGCGCGAAGGCCTGCACCAAGCCGCTGACCTCGATCGGGTCGCCGAGCGCGGTACCGGTGCCGTGCGCCTCGATGTAGCCAATCGCGCGCGGATGGATACCGGACTTGCACAGGCTCTCGGTGATCAGCTCGGCCTGCGCCACCGGATTGGGTACCGTGAAGCCGTTGGTGCGTCCACCGTGGTTGACACTGGTGGCGCGGATCACGCCATGGATGCGATCGCCGTCGGCCAGCGCCGCAGCCAGCGGCTTGAGCACCACCACGCCCACGCCCTCGCCCGGCACGTAGCCATCGCCGCCAGCACCGAAGCTGCGGCAACGGCCGTCGCTGGACAGCATCTTGCCGGTGGCTAGCCCCACGTAGCTGGCCGGGTGCACGCACAGGTTCACGCCGCCGGCCAGCGCCATCGCGCAATCGCCGCGATGCAGGGCCGCGCAGGCTTCGTGTATCGCCGTCAGCGAGGACGAGCACATGGTGTCGATCGGCAGGCTGGGCCCGCGCAGGTCGAACGCATAGGACACACGGTTCGGGATCGAGCTAAAGGCCGGCTGCGAGAACACCGTGCTGCCCTCGTGCCAGGCCTTGAGGCCGATCAGGCCGAAGCCGTTGCGCGTAACGCCGGCGAACACGCCGACGCGGCCGCCGTAGTGTTCGGCCAGGCTGTCGCGCGTATAGCCGGCGTCTTCCAGCGCGTGCCAGGTGCTTTGCAGGAACAGGCGTTCCTGCGGGTCCATGCCCATCGCCTCGAGCGGTGAGATGTTGAAGAACAGCGGGTCGAAATCGGCGAAGCCTTCTAGGAAACCGCCCCACTTGCCGTAGCTGCGGCCGCTAGCGATCGCCCGATCCGGATCGGGCTCGTAGAAGCCGTCCAGCGGCCAGCGCTCAGCCGGCACCTCGACGATGCAGTCGCGGCCCTCGCGCAGGTTGCGCCAGAATGCATCGAGATCGGCCGCCTGTGGATAGCGCCCGGCCAGGCCGACGATCGCGATCGGGGCCCAGGCGGTGGTCGTATCGGCCGCGGGTGTGGCCGCTGCGCCAGTGGTTGCGACGGTGTTCGCCGGATTTGCCGGTGCTTTTGCCGCCGCCGTGCCTGGTGCCAGCCACGCCCGGCAGGCCGCCTCATGCTCGCGCCACAGGAACCCCGCCAGACTGTCGAGCGTACGATGTTCGAAGAACAGCGTCTTGGACAGGCCTTCGAAGCGCTCGCCCAGCTCGCGGTTCATTCTGGCGATCACGATCGAATCGATGCCATAGGATTCGAGCGGCTCCAGCGGGTCGATGGCCTCGAGCGCGATCTTCGACTGGGTCGCATAGAGCGCCGCCAGCGCCTGCGTCACCACCTCGCGCGTGCCAACGCGCGTGCCAACAACGGCCCGCACCACGCATGCGGTCCTGTCATCCGACACCTCCTGCACCTGGCGAAGCCGCGCCAGGGCCTCGTCCTTGTTCAGTTGGCCGGCGGCGACTTGACGGTAGATCTCTGCAACGTGGTCGGTCATGACTGTTCCTGACGGCGCGCCAGACGAACCGCTTCGTCGGCACTGATCTGTCGGTGAATGAGCCGGTCCAGCAACGCGCTGTGCCGGTTCAACTCGTCTTCGTTGGCCGCCTGCATCGGCGGGCCCACGCGCGTCTCGGACCGGACGGCCGGGCGTGGCGGCTGGGGCCAGTAGCGCTCACGCGCGAAGGGATAGGTGGGCAGGTGCGCACGGCGCGGCGGCGGGCCGGCATGCAGCACCCGCCAGTCAACCTCCAGCCCCTGCGTCCAGAGCCGCAGCAGCTTGTCGTGACGGCCCTGGGCAAGCCAGCCGCGCACAGCCTCGCGCTGCTCGTCCAGGTTGTCGAACAGCGCGGCGGCCTCGCTGTCGTGGCGCGCGCGGCCGCAATGCAGCCAGGCACCGGCGCGCCCGGCGACGAACTCGTCGAGCCGCTGCACCAACTCCGCGTAGTCGGCCACCAGGAAGGCGGCACGCTCCTCCATCGCGTCACGACCGACTTGCAATGTGTGGATCAGCTCGGCGAGCGCGGGCCGCGCCTCGTCACGAAGGAAGGCCGCGAGCTGCGCGGCCTGCTCCATCAGGCGTGCCGGCTGCCGGGCCGACAGCACGAACAGGTGCGGACCGTGCTCGCTTGCGAACGCCACGGTGGGCACCGCCACGTATTCCTCCAGCAACACATGCGCGTTGACGCCACCGAAACCGAACGAGCTGACCCCAGCGCGACGCGGCAGCGGCCGGCCACCGGCGTCTTGCGGTGCCGGCCAGGGCCGCGTGTCGCCCAGCAGGTGGAAGGGGCTACCCTCCAGACGGATGTAGGGATTCGGCTCCTCGGCATGCAGGCTGCGGGCCAGCATGCGATGACGCAGCTGCAGCACCACCTTGATCACGCCGGCCACGCCGGCGGCCAGCTCCAGGTGGCCGATGTTGGTCTTGACCGAACCCAGCGCGCAACTGTCCGGCACCGGCGCGCCCGCACCGGCCTCGCTGCGCAACTCCTCGAAGGCCGCCTTCAGCCCGTTGATCTCGATCGGGTCGCCCAGCGCGGTGCCGGTGCCGTGTGTCTCGATATAGCCGATGCTAGCCGCGTCGTCGATGCCAGCATCGCGCACAGCGGCCTTGATCAGCTCGGCCTGCGCCTTGGGATTCGGCGCGGTCAGCGAGCTGGCTCGCCCGCCGTGGTTTTCGGCGGTACCGCGGATCACCGCGTGGATCGCGTCGCCGTCGCGCTTCGCCACCGCCAGGTCCTTGAGCAACAGCATGCCGACGCCCTCGCCGCGCCCGTAGCCGTCGGCATGGCGTGAGAAGGTCTTGCAGCGTCCGTCGGGGCTCAGCATGCCGGCCTTGTCGAAGCTGATATGCACCTCGGGCAGCACGATAGTGTTGACGCCGCCGGCTAGCGCGGTCTCGCAGTCGCCGTGGCGAATCGCGCGCACTGCGCGATGGATCGCCACCAAAGCGCTGGAGCAGGCGGTTTCCACCGGCTCACTGGGCCCGTGCAGGTCCAGCAGGTAGCTTAGGCGGTTGGGGCCCACCGAGGCCACCGAGCCCGTCGAGCTGTGGCCGTCTAGACCCATCGCGGCCTGTTCGATCAGGCGGCTGTAGCCGCTCGGCGCGGTACCCACGAAGATCGCCGTACGCCCGCCCGCGAGGCTCGACGGCGCGTAGCCGGCATCCTCGATGGCCGCCCAGGCGTGAGTGAGCAGCAGGCGCTGCTGCGGGTCCATCAGCTCGGCCTCGCTCGGCGTGATGCCGAAGAACAACGGATCGAACTCGGCCACGCCCTCGATGAAGCCAGCCTCCTTGACGCGCGTGTACCGGCCGCCCTGACTGGCGTCGCCGTAATACTGGCGCCAATCCCAGCGCTCGACGGGAATCTCGTCGATGCAGTCGCGGCCCTCGGCTAGCACCTGCCAGAAACCGGCCAGGTCCGGCGCGCCGGGGAAGCGCCCGCTCATGCCGATGATGGCCACCGCGCCTTCAGAGCCGACGCTTGACGGCGACGCTGTCTCGACGGCCGACCGGGAAGCCGATTGCACGGCCGGCGACTCGGGTTCCACGACGAGCGGCTGCGGAGGAACGACCACATCCTCGGGGAAGGCCCGCGCCAGCGCCTCCGGAAAACTCTCCAGCAGATGCACCGTAAGCTTGGCGATAGTCGGATGCTCGAACAGCATCGTGGGCACCAGCTCCAGCTCGAACTGTCGATTCAGCCGGTAAGTGAGCTCGGTGAAGGTGATCGAATCGAAGCCGTAGTCGCTGAGCTCGTCGCGCGGATCCAGATCCTGCGGCTGCAACTCCAGGATCGATGCGGCGCTGTCGATCAGGAACTGGCGCGTCCGGTCGCGCAACGCGCGGCCGGAACCGGCGGGGGCCGCGGGGGGGGGGGGGGGGGGGGGGGGGGGGGGGGGGGGGGGGGGGGGGGGGGGGGGGGGGGGGGGGGGGGGGG